>CAYLTX010000043.1:0-3335 GCA_964386725.1 uncultured Bradymonadales bacterium
ACGCGATGAGCGTCCATACAAGGAGAGCCGCCTGAAAAGATGGCGAAACTCCAGGTTAATGAGTCTTAGCTTAGTTGCAGGTCGCGTTCGAGTCCGGCGGGGTGCCGAAGTCCGAATCCTCATCCTGCGGGTGCGAGGTATAGTAGTCGTCGACGTTGAAGCTCGACTGACCGTCGTAGGGGGTGAAGTCGCAGCGACGATAGGTCGTGTCCGCCCAGATGGTGCTGGACGGACGCACGGCCGTCTCGCCGAAGGCGTCGGTGATGGTGTCGTTGGCCGACTCGTAGTCTCCCGAGTCGTCGGTGTCCTCGAAGACGATGAAGCGGTCGTCGCCGTTGTGGTTGGCCACCGAGCCGCTGGTGGTGTCACACGAGAAGTCTGCGCTGGAGTGGCAGATAGTGTGGACTTCGCCGGGGGCGATGGTGCCCGAGGGCAGCTTCAGGGTGTAGTCGCAGTCGGCGCCGTCGTTATTGGCCTGACAGACGCCGAAGTCGGACATCTCCAGGTCGACCGGACCACAGTTATAGATCTCGATGCCTTTGTTGAAGCTGCTCCCCTCGATGTACTCCGAGATGATCATGCAGGGAATCGACGGGGCGTCGGTGACGGTGACGTCGGCGGTGGCGCTCGACGAGCCGAGGGAGGCAGTAACTTCCTCATCACCCGCCGTATCACCGGCGTCGACGGTGAAGTCGGCGCTGAGGTCGCCTTCGGGCACTGTGACCGTTGCCGGAGCTGTCAGCCCGGCGGACGCCGTCAGATCGACGTCCTCGCCGCCGGTGGGGGCGGGCACGGTGAGCGCGACGGTGAGCGTGCCGCTCTGGTTGATCTGCACGCTCTGGCTGGTCGGGTCGAGCGAGTCGACCTCGCGGACCGTGGCGTCGTCATAGACGGTGACGTCGGTGGTGAAGCTCGCCCCGTCCAGCGAGGCCTCGACCGTGCTGGTCTGGCCGGCCGCGTCGCCGGCGGCGGTCAGTTGGACTTCGGCGGTCGTCTCGTTGGCGAGGATAGTGACCTCGGAGGGGCCGTCGACCACGGCGGTATCGCCGTAGCTGAGCGAGACGACGGTGTCCGCAGAAGGCGCACGGCTGAGCTCGACCTGCAGGGCCGGAGTCGGCACTGCGGTCTGTCCAGCCTCCAAAAAGACGCTCGACGGCGACATGTCGATGAGCTCGGGCGGGCCGAAGATGATGTCGTTCTCGTCGCGCGGTACCAGCTTCGAATTGCCGAAGGAGTAGTGCAGCGGGCCGACCAATGCGTTGAAGGTGTCGCCGACCTCCGGGGCCGGGGTGATCTCGTAGATCATATCGTCGACGCGAAGGTCGCCGGTGACGGCGAATTCGTTGTAGTCGTCGGGCGCGTCGGGGTTCTCGTCGGTGACGGTGACGTTCTCGACCCGGATGAGCACGCCGAAGTAGTCGTCGGCGAGGCTGCCGCCGGTGGCGACGTCTGCCGGGTCGACTACGACCGGTGCGGGCAGGGTGGTGTCGGTGTCGAGGACGGTGATCTCCTCGGCGTTGGTGAGCTGGAGCGAGCCGCCGTATTCACCGACGGTCGCCGAGATGTCGATGCGGTCGCCGCGCTCGGGGAACGGCGAGAACCCGCGGATATATGCGTAGATGCCGCTCTGCTCGACGCCGTCGAAGTCGGCGGAGTCGGAGGCGTGCTGGACGTGGATGGCGTCAGCGCCGTTGACCGAGGTGACGGTCACATCTTGGAGCAGCACCTTGTCGCCAGAGGCGGCTTCGCCCGACCAGATATCGTAGATCGTCGCCGGGCAGCCGGTGCCGCCGGGGTTGGCGAAGTCGGGGCAGCGGTCGCAGGCGTCGCCGATACCATCTTCGTCGGCGTCTTCTTGGTCAGGGTTGGCCACCGCCGGGCAGTTGTCCTCGTCGTTGGCGATGCCATCATCGTCGCGATCGGTCGGATCGAAGGGGTCGCATTCCTCGCCGTCGGTCAGCGGGCAGGTGTCGCAGGCGTCGCCGATGCCGTCGCCGTCGTAATCGTGCTGGCTGTCGCCGTCGACCGGGCGCGAGGGGTTGAAGATGGTCGGGCAGGTGTCTTCCGAATCGACCACGCCGTCGCCGTCCTGGTCGTCGGCCACGCTCATCCCATCATATTCGTCGGGGCGTGAGGGCACGCAGGTCGGCTCGTTGGGCGGGGTGTCGCAATAAAACGGGTCGTAGTCGTCGACGGCTGCGCCCAGGATATCATCCATGGTCTGTCCGGTATCGCGCTCGGCGCAGATGAGACGATCGTTGCCGCATATGTCCAGGGGTTCACAACCGTCGAGCTCGCCGGCGTCGACCAGCGCCTCGACCAGGTTGGGCTCGCCGACCAGCGGCTGGCCGCCGCGCATGACGAGCTGGACGTCGCTGACTTCGCCGCCGAGCACTGCGCGATAATTGGAGCGCTCCGAGGCATCGAAGATGCTGATGTCTGCGACGTAGCCCTGCTCGATCTTACCGAGCTGGTCGCCCACGCCCATGGAGATGGCTCCGTTTTCGGTGGCCATCTTCCAGATCTGGCGGTCGCTGAAGTGATTTCCGTAGTGGTTCTGGTTCAGGTAGTCCACGCAGCTGAGCTCGCGCAGCATATTCATCGAGCCGCTGACCAGCCAGTCGGTGCCCAGGGCGATGTTGACGCCGTAGTTATCGTAGGTGATCACGTCGGCGGTGTTGCCGTACAGGTCGATGTTGGTGCGCGGCGACCAGACCAGCTCGGAGCCGTTGGCGGCGAAGTCGGCGATGTCGATCGCCGTCAGGCCGATGCCGTGGATGACCGAGGTGTTGTCCTCGACCAGGTCGGTGCCGCCGCCGTCGGTCGATGACAGGCACAGATATTCGTTGCGCGCCTCGACGTCGATGCCCTCCGAGATATGCGGAAGGTACACGTCGTTGGCCAGCACCGTGTCGCTGTCAAAGCTCGGATACTCGCACCCGGAGCTAACCAGCGCGCCGCTGACGTCTCCCAGCGGGAAGGTCGAGTACTTGACCGACACGTCCAAGCCGCCGGTGGCGCTCGAGTTGTCCATATTGCGCATAAAGCCCTGCGAGCTGTCCCCGCTCGAGGAGCCCGCGATCACGGTCGCGCCGCTGAGCATGTGGCGAAGCTCTCCGAACAGGATATTGCCCGCCGAGTACTCGCCGCTGCCGCTCGAGATCGAGTCGTGGCCGCGCAGTCCGCGTCGCCAGTCGTTGCGGTGGTCGTAGCGCTCGTCGCCGTGGGGGCGAGGCTCGGCCGATGCCCAGCCGAGGTGCTCGTGAGCGTTGACCAGCGCCGGAGAGATGACGCTGTCGGCACACGAGATCACCGTCGCCGATGCTGCGTCGGGC
>CAYLTX010000043.1:3345-43294 GCA_964386725.1 uncultured Bradymonadales bacterium
CGCCGCAATCACAGCCTGTGCATGCAATGGTGGCGTTTTCCTGGCTTCGGTCGATGAGGACTTGGCCGTTCTCGTAGATCGTGTCGCCGGCCAAAACCTGGCCCTGCACCATGACCAAGCTCGAGCTTCCGCTGGTGACGCTGCAGGAGTTCCCGTCCGTGGGGGCCTCGAGGGTGTTGTCACAGCTGACGACTTCCTCGGGGGGCGGGCCGGTGTCGCCGTCGGGCTCGGTGTCACCGGTATCGCCGGCGTCGGGTTCGGCGTCGACCTCGGTATCACCGGAGATGGCGTCGGGCTGGTCATTATTGCCGCTCGGATCCGGGTCGTCCGAGCAACCCGCTGCTACCAGGAGCAGCGTGGTGATGAGAATAAATAGTCGCTTCAGTCTCATATTCATTTGAAATCCGTGTACCTGATTAATGGTGTTCTTTGTGATTCGAGTCAGTCTAGGTGATCTTAAAAGGGATTCGTACCTGCGGAGCGCGCGTGAGCGGCTCGTCGCTCTGGGCAGGTTGAGCTTCACCAGAAGCATCGCTCGCGCGAATGGTGACTGTGTGATTTCCGGGTGACAAATCGGCATAGCGCTTGCGCCAGGTCATCCAGACGCCCGGCCAGGGCCATTCGTCACCGTCCTGGGCGGCTCGCTGGGCTACCTCGCGTTGGTCGGGCTCGAGCGCGTCGAGCATTTCTTGCTCGCCCAGAAGCTCGGCTGCCTCGAAGGGGCCGTCGTCCACAGACAGCTCGACGCGGCCGATGCGCTGGCGGCCGGCCACGCTCGCGCCGGCGATGGTGATCTCCGGGCCCTCGACCTCGGTGGATACGGCGGCGGGATCGGTGACGACGCTGCCGAGCGCAATTTCGCCGGGATCGTCGATGAGCTGCTGGGTTCGGGCGTCGGCCGAGCCGAATTGTTCGGTCTCGTAGGTGCCGAAGAACTCGTCGCTTTCGGTAGCGGTGAGCTGCTCGAGCCACTTGACGTTCTTATAGCCCCACATCTCCGGGACGACCAGGCGCACCGGGCCGCCGCGCAGCCTCGACAGCGGCTCGCCGTTGAGCTCGTAGGCGAGCATCGCCGGCTGCAGCGTGGAGCCCCGGTCGAGGGCGCGCTCCATGGGGATATTGCTGGTGAAGCCGTCGGCGCCGAAGGTGCGAAGCTTGGCGGCCTGGGCCGAGACGCCGAAATCCTCGAGTACTTGATGCAGCGCGATCCCGGTGAAGATACCGTTGGCGACATAGGTCGCCGACGGCGGGCCGTGGTTCTGGCCGAACACGCACCGCATCGTCTTCCAATAGCTCAACGCCGCGCCGCGCTGGGAGTATTTTTGGAGCTCTTCGAAGCTCAGCGTCTCGACCAAGCCGTCGTCGTCGCGAATGGACAGCTCCCACTCGTCGCGGTCGATGCGCGGGGCGTCCTCTTTGCCGATGCCCTTGCCGCTCTGCCAGTACCAGGCGCCGTCGTCGGCCGGAGTCAAAAACGACGGCGGAGCGCCGGAGACCTTCGACTCGAAGGTCAATTCCTCGCAGCCGGACACGAAGCGCACCCCGACGAGCAGGACGGCTCCCGCGCCCATGCGCTTTAGAAAATCGCGACGTGTCGTTGTCATCGTCTGCGAGTCCGCTCAGAGGTTAGTGTCGACGGCGAGTCCCAGTGTCAGCTGCTGGCTCCGGAGGGCGTTGATGCCCATGACCGTATAGGTGTAGTCGAGCTGCACCTGGTAATCATCGAGAAAGCTCACGATGAGGCTCGGCCCCACCTTTGTGTATTGCTGGGTGGTCGGGGTCAGCGAGATGCTGTCCAAGGCGACCGGGTCGCCGGTGCCCCAGACGCCGTCGACTACCCCACGGAGCCAGATCCAATCGGCCGGCGCCCAGCCGACCTCGAGGAAATACGGGATTTCCGGAGGGTAATCGACGGTGCCGCCGCTGGCATTGGCGCGCGAGCCGCGCAATCGATAGCCGACCTCGCCGGAGGCGTAAATCGGCGCCGGATAAAAGCTCTTGGCGACCAAAAGACGCCCCTCGTACTCGTGGACGCCGTTTCCGAGCGTCGCCGCGCGAAGCTCGGGTGGGTCTGGAGTATAGCCTGTGGGATATTTGGCGCCGAGCAGGGCGGAGACGACCACCGGCCCGTCCAAGAGTTGGTAGCGGCCCCCGACGAAAAAGTCGCCGAAGCCGCGCGCTGTGCTGGCTATCTGGTCGCTGTCGAGCTGGACGTGGCGAAACGCCGACGAGGTGACCAGCGTCAACGAGGGGAGGAGCCCAAATTCGGCGTATAAGAAGGTGCCCAACGAGGTGAAGCTTCCCTTCTCGTCTTCGCTGAGCAACCGGAAGGTCTGGCCGTTTTCCTTGAACTGCTCGTTGGCGCGCTCGCCTGCGACGGAAAGCTGCACGTACAGCCCGCCGTCCTCTTGCGCCCACGCACCGGCATAGGCCGGGGTGGCCAATAGCAACGCGCACGCCGTCAGGACGCCGCAAGCTGCTACAATTTGTGCCACTCTCGAGGAACTGGGCATGCGCCTTCACTTACTTCGGGTACCACTCGCCCCACACCGTATAGAAATTCCCAACGGATTTCAGCAAGAAAGCCAAGGAAAGTTCATGGCCCGAAAAATAATTTACCGGCTAGCACGCGCTCGTTGCAGACGTTGGATGAGCACGCTGGTGGCAATGAAGAATTGGCCGGGGGCGACCACAAATAGGAAGTAGGGCAGCGCGCCCAGGATCGCCATCCACATCGCTGCGAAGCAGATGAAGTCGTTTTTGGTCAGGTATTTGAGATTTGCCATCGCCGAGGACAGCGCCGACGGCTCTTTGTCTTCGTCCTCGAAGCTCCACTCGAAGGCCAGCAGGTCGCCGCGTTTGTGGGCGATGAGCCAGGTATAGTAAGCGACCATCGACACGAGCTTTCCGACCACCGCGACGGCGCCGAGCCAAAGCCAAGTTTCGGGGCCGAGGCCCTCGATGGGGAACTCCCACGTCCGCCAGGCGCCAATGCCCAGTCCGCCGTAAAAGAGCACGTCCTTAGTGTCGTCGCTGAGCGTGTCGAGCCACTCGCCGAGCAGGCTGAACTCGTATTTGACCCGGGCGAGCTCGCCGTCGACACCGTCGACGACGGAGTTGAGCTGGTAGGCGAGGCCGGCCAGCACAAACCACATATAGCCGCCGATGCCTGCAAAGATGGCGGCGAGGGCTCCCAGGCTAAACGTGACGATCGAGATATGGTTGGGCTTGACGCCCGTCGCCGCGATTCTGCGGCTGATGGCCAGGCTGATATGCCGGTTGAGATACCGCGAGACGACGCCGTCGACTGATTTGCGACAGCTATTCCACAGTCGATCGGCGGCCTCGTCGGCGCTGGCGTCGTCCTCGACGCGCACCTGCCAGCCGTCGCTCTCGCATCTGGCGGCGTCTGCGGCTTGGGACAGTTCGGCGACGTCGGCCGGAGCGTGCTCTCGACAGACTTCGAGCAGACGCTCCCAATTGTCTGAGGTGCACCTAAACACCGGTGCCAGGGCATCCCTGCCCTGGACTCCAGACCTGGGCAGGTCTGGCACCGTGACAGCGGCGCGGTGTGTGTCGGAAGGGTCGCAGGCGCTGAGCAGCCCGCGGTCGTAGACCGTCGACGAGCGTAAATACAATAAGCCCTCGGATGTCTCGATCAATGGATCGAGAGGGTCCGAGAGCTCGACCACCAGCGGGCCGAGTTTCCTCGCCTCGCAGGTGCGCACCAGCAATTCGATGCCGAAGTCGATGTCGGCGCAGATCGCCTCGACCTCCGCTGCAAATTGGGAGGTCGTGGCGATCACCGCGTGCGAGCAATCGCTGGTCGCTGCCAGTCGCACCGCGCGCTCGAGCAGCGAGAGACCAGCGACCACACGCCCGGGAGGGGCTTGTTGGGTGTGATGGGTGGCGTCGATGAGGGTAATCCACTTCATAGCCGCGCACTTATAGTCGCTGGGGGGCTATTCGTAAACTTCATTGGAGCGACGGCCGCCACTCGACGCCAGGAACGGCGTCGCTCCGATCGGATTAGCGCGATGCCTGGGCGTATAGCCACTGCAGCGAATCCTTGTCGGTGGCGTCGACGGCCAGAAACTCCACGCCGTAATGCGGCCGGTCGCCTTGGTCGGTGCGGCGGCGGATGACTCCGCTGACGTCGACGCGAGCGCGGGTGCCGTCGCCGATGACGGTGACGGTCATCTCGACCATGGTCCCGGTCTCGATGGTCGCCTCGGTTTTGAGCAGGCAGCCGCCGGGGCTGATATTCAGCACGCGCCCGAAGATCTCGCGCGGGCCGCCGTCGATGGTCACCGACGCGATGGCCTGCACCGGTGCGCGCCGAATACGGGTCTGCGGGCCCGGCTCGAACATGACTGCGCCCGGGCCGCTGCCGATAGATATCGCCTTTTCGCTGGACTTGTCGTTCTGGAGAACAGGCTCGAATAGGTTGGAAAGCTGCATCTTAGACCTCCGTGTCACATCAAGGGCAGGCTGGCGACGCCGTCCGTGGCGTCCGGTTTTCATTCATTTATTGATGCGTGAATATCCTACATCCACCGCGCCTCGCAGTGTATCGACGCCCGTCGAACGCGCAAATTTTTTCTGAAAATCTCGGCACCTGGTCTCCGGTCCCCGAGCGATGAAAATTTACTTGACCACCGGCGTTTCTATTTGCTAACGACAGTTGGAATTGAAAATCAGTTTCAATTTCAATTAGCCAACGATGAAACGAAGTGACCGGAGCCACCGATGAAATCGAAAGTAGTATTTATTGTGCTCGTATTGACCACCGTGTCGTTTGTCGCCGCGTGCGGAGACAGCGCCGGTGAAGATGATACCAACAATGACGTCAATAATGACGGCGGCGAGCTCACCGTCCCGGATACGTACGACTTCGACAGCCGCTTCGTCGAAGGCGAGAGCAGCGTGTCGTACTCGGGCCAGATCACGCGCCACGTGCTGATCTCGGACCTCAATACCTACATCAACGGGTTGAGCGACGACCTCGACAGCGCCTCGTTCGAGCCCACCGAGGACGGCGACGTGGTCGCCGCGCTCGATTATTATTTCCGCTTCGACTCGGACTCCAACGGTGATGAACCGTTCCTGCTCGAGACTGACCCGGACACCTTGCAGACCACCTATAACGACATCTCGAGCGGCAAGGACATCGTCGGCAAGCTCGCCGGAAACGACTCGGTGACCGACCACAAGGACTGGTCGAGCGAATTTGTCGGCTGGAGCGACGACTCGATCGCCGAGTATGGCGGCTCGATCGACACCCCCGAGGGGCTGGTCGTCGCCTTCTTCGAGACCATCGAGGAGAACGCGCTCGGTCGGGTGGCCGGCGACGTGCGCACCGACCCTGATGGCAATCAGCTTCCGGTCTACATCACCGAACAGGGCCAGGACCTCAAACAACTCACCCAGAAGTTTATCACCATGGGTGTGGCGTTCTCGCAGGGCGCTGACGACTACCTCGACGATGACACCGAGGGCAAAGGCCTGCTGGCCGACAATACCGATCCGGGCGACGGCACCGCGTATTCGTCGCTGGAGCACCAGTGGGACGAGGGCTTTGGCTATTTCGGCGCCGCGCGTGACTATCTGGCTTATGCCGACGAAGAGATCGCCGGCAAAGGTGGGCGCGACGGCTGGTCGAGCGGCTATTACGACACCGACGAGGACGGCGCGATCAACCTGAACGCCGAGTTCAACTTCGGACACTCGACCAACGCCGCCAAGCGTGACCTCGGCGCCAGCGGCGACGCCTCGACCGACCTGACCGCCGAGGCGATGGATGCCTTTTTGACCGGCCGCGCGATGATCACCGCGGCGGACGGAGACCTCGACGACGAGCAGCTGGCGCAACTCACCGAGCAACGCGACATTGCCTTGCTCGCCTGGGAGAAGGCCATTGCCGCCACCGGCGTGCACTATATCAATGACACCTTGCAGGTGATGGGCGACTTCGGCTCGGACGACTACGATTTTGCCACTCACGCCAAGGTGTGGTCGGAGCTCAAGGGCTTCACGCTGGGGCTGCAGTTCAACCCGCACTCGTCGCTCACCGACTCGGACTTCGAGCAATTCCAGACGCTCATCGGTGACGCGCCCGTATTGGCGGACGCCGACCAGGGCGACATTGACCAATACGCCACCGATCTGGTCGAGGCGCGCCAGATTCTGGCCGACGCCTACGGCTTCGACGACGCCAACCTCGGCGATGACAACGGCGAAAACGGCTGGTAAGAAGCTCCTCATGGGCACCCATCGCCCGGACTGACACCTGCTGGGTGTCGGGCGATGGGTGCTCCTGCCAATGAATGTCAGCGATAACCGGGCCACTAGCAAATAACGACAATATGCAAACAACACGACGCCTTGCATTCTTAGTGATTTCATCCGTGCTGGTTCTGGCCGGGACGCTCGCCGCTTGCTCGGACGATCCGACACCGCAGGACGACGGCGAGGATACCGAGGCCGCCGAGGCGCGCCGCGCCGTCTTGGCTAATCTGGGCGAAGAGGTCATCTTTCCGACCTACGAAGACTTCGAGGCGCGCGCTGAGGCGCTCGTAGTGGCCGCCGAGGATTATTCGAATTCGCTCAGCGATGATGACCGAGAAGCCGTCCAGCAGGCGTGGGCCGAGGCTATCGACGTCTGGCAGCGCGCCGAGATGTTCCAGGTCGGCCCGGCCGCCGCCATGGGCACAAGCCCGGGCGCCGAGGACCTGCGCGACCAGATCTACTCCTGGCCCATCGTCAACCCCTGTCGGGTCGACCAGGAGATCGTCGAGGAGAGCTTCACGGACCCGCAGGCCTTCGCCGACGAGCCGGTCAACGTGCGCGGGCTCGACGCCATGGAGTACCTGCTCTTTTTCGAGGGGACCGACAATGCCTGCGCGCCCAATAGCACGATTAACTCGGATGGCAGTTGGGACGCACTCGACGAGGCCGAACTCCAGAGCAGACGCGCCGAATACGCTCATACGGTCGCCATCGACCTCAAAAACCATGCGACCGAGCTTCGCGAGGCATGGGACCCGGAGGGCGGCAACTTCGTGGCCGAGTTGGCCACCGCCGGCTCGGGAAGTACGACCTTTGCGACCTCTCAGGAGGCGCTCAACGCGGTGAGCAACGGGATGTTCTACCTCGACAAGGAGACCAAGGACATGAAGCTGGCTCAGCCGGCCGGATTGGTCGATTGCGTCGAGGACGTCTGCCCCGACCAGCGCGAGTCGCCCTTTGCCGACCGCTCGCTGACCCACGTTCGAAATAACCTCGTCGGATTCGCGCAGCTCTATCACGGCGGCGAGGCCGACGATGGTGAAGCGCTGGGCTTCGACGACCTACTTCGCGGGCTAGGCGCGACCGACCTCGCCGACGATATGAGCGGCCGCATCGCCGACGCCATTGCGACCGTCGACGGCGTCGAGTCCACCATGGCCGAGGCGCTCGCCTCCAACCCTCAGGACATCGTCGATGTGTACGACGCGGTTAAAAACGTCACCGACCTATACAAATCACAATTCTTCGACGTGCTGGATCTGGAAGTCCCCCAGCGCGGCGAAGGCGATAATGACTAATTGATGGGATAGGCCCGTGCAGTTCGGCTCACTCAAAGACCGCGCCCGAGCGATTCTCGCTCGGGCGACCGACCCCGTCGACATCAGCTCGTTGGCCGCGTTTCGCGTGCTCTTCGGGCTGATGATGTTCGTCGGCTCGCTGAGGTTTATCTACTACGGCTGGGTCGACCAATTCTTCGTCCAGCCCGACTTCTTCTTTGATTATTGGGGCTTCGACTGGATCCAGGTGCTGCCCCCGAGCTGGATGTACGCGGCGTTTATCGCGCTGGCTGTGCTGTCATTTTTGGTGGCCATCGGGCTGTTCTATCGCGTCGCGATCATCGGATTCTTCCTGCTGTTCACCTACGTCGAACTCATCGACGTGGCCAATTATCTGAACCACTACTACCTGGTCAGCCTGATCGCGTTTTTGCTGTGCTTCTTGCCGGCCAACGCGGCCTGGTCGGTCGACGCGCGTCTTCGCCCGCAGATACGCCGCGCGAAGACCGCGGCATATCACGTCTGGCTGCTCCGCTTTCAGGTCGGGATCGTCTACCTCTTCGCCGGGGTGGCCAAGATCGGCACCGACTGGCTCGTCCACGCCCAGCCGCTCAATATCTGGTTGTCCTCGAGGGTCGACACGCCGCTGGTCGGCTCCTATCTGGACCTTTGGTGGGTGGCCCTGGCGATGAGTTGGGCGGGGCTTTTCAACGATCTATTGATGCCGTTTCTGCTGTCCTGGCGAAAGAGTCGGCCCTACGCATATGCGACCGTGGTGGTCTTTCACCTGGCGACCGGCTATTTGTTCCGAATCGGTATGTTCCCGCTGATCATGATCGTCAGCGCGACGATCTTCTTTGGGCCGAGTTGGCCCAAACGCTTCGTCCCGAAGCGATATTGGCCCTCGCCAAATACAGGCGACACATCCGGCTTTCGTAAGGCAGCGCGCAGCCCCTGGCGCAAGATTGCGCTCGCTGCGGCTGCGGCCTATTGCCTCGTCATATTCGTCGTGCCGCTTCGCTTCCTGGCCTATCCCGGCAACGTGCTGTGGCACGAGCAGGGCATGCGCTGGTCTTGGAAGGTGATGGTGCGCGAGAAGAACGGGGCGGTGACCTTTCGCATCAAAGTGCCCGGCCGCGACAAAGAATACCGCGCGTCGCCGTCTCGGTATCTGAGCTCACATCAAGAGCGCGAGATGTCCGGCCAGCCCGACCTCATCTTGCAATTGGCCCACCACATCGGCGACCAGTGGCAGCAGAAGGGCTACGAAGACGTCGAGGTGCGAGCCGAAGCGCTAGTTTCACTCAACGGGCGCGCGCCGAAGCCGATGATCGACCCCGAGGTCGACTTGATGGAGGTTGACGACGGAATCGCACCCGCCGATTGGATCCTCGTCGGGCCCACAGAAGCTCCACCACGTCTCGAACCGCTCCGCTGGGCGCGTACCGCCCGATAATTTGTCGTATTGGAAGTAAATTATGCGTGCACTTCAATTTTTCGGCCTACTCGCCATTTCATCGAGCCTCGCCGGCCTCCCCAGCGTCGTCGTGGCACAACAAGCTCCGGCTGAGGAGGACGACGAGGTGATTATCGTCGTACCGGAGGAGGGCGACGAGTCCGCCGATGCCGCGTCGGGCGATGACGACTCCAGCGATGCCGCCGCGGGCGAGGGAAGCGAAGAGGTTGAAGAAGACGAAAGAGACGAGGATGCCGTGCGTCTGGAGGCGGTCGAGGTGCAAGCCGAGCGGATGCGTAACGTCGGCGGCGTCGCCCACGAACTCGACGAAGAAGAGCTCGAGCGGCTCGAATACGACGACCCTCATGACATCTTGTTGCAGGTGCCCGGCGTCTACGTGCGTACCGAGGACGGCTTCGGGCTGCGCCCCAATATCGGCATGCGCGGCGCCAACTCCGAGCGCAGCAAGAAGGTGACCCTGATGGAGGATGGGATCCTCTTTGGGCCGGCGCCGTATTCTGCCCCGGCGGCGTATTATTTTCCCATCGTCAACCGCATGGTCGGCGTGGATATCTTCAAGGGGCCGGCGTCGGTCCAATACGGCCCGCAGACCATCGGCGGCGCCATCAACTGGCACACTCGCGAGGTTCCCGAGGAGTCGACCGGCAGCATCGACGTCAACGCCGGCAGTTATCTGACCGGTAAGGCGCACGGCTACTACGGCTGGGGCACCGACTGGGGCGGCTTCTTGCTCGAGGGCATCCACTGGCAGTCCGACGGCTTCAAGGAGCTCGACGGCGGCGGTGATACCGGATTCAACCGTCAGGAGTTCATGGCCAAGGGCCGGCTCAACACCGACCGAGACGCCTCGACGGTCCACTCACTGAATGCCAAGCTCGGTTATTCTCGCGAGCACTCCAACGAGACCTACCTGGGGCTGACCGACGAGGACTTCGCCGACAACCCGCTTCGCCGCTATGCCGCCAGCCAGCGCGACGAGATGGATTGGGACCGCACGCAGGCCGAGCTTCGCTATAATCTCGACGTCGACAAGAGCTTCAATCTGGACGTCGCCGCCTACCGCCACGATTTTCAGAGAACCTGGTTCAAGCTCAACGGCTTCCGCGACCCGACCCCGCTCGAAGACGTGCTTGCAACGCCGGATTCCGGCCGTCGCGCGGTGCTCTACGACGTGCTCACCGGCCAGCAGGACTCCACGGCCGAGGGCGAGACGCTGCTACTCGGCGCCAACGCCCGCGAATTTGTCTCTCAGGGTATCCAGACCGTCGCTCAGCACCGCACCCACGGCGATAACTGGTATAACCAGCTCGAAGTCGGCGTGCGTCTGCACCACGATCAGATCGAGCGCGACCACACCGAGGACCAATTCTTGATGCGCTCGGGCGAGCTCGTCGAGGCCGACGCCGAGACCGCCACGACCACCCAAAACCGCGGCGAGACGCTCGCCTTGGCGGCGCATATCCTCGACGAGATCTACGCCTACGACTTCACGCTGACCCCCGGCCTGCGGGCCGAGCTGATCAGCACCGACTTCGTCGACCTCCAGCAAGACGAGTCGACCGACAATACGCAGACGGTGCTGATCCCCGGCTTTGGCGCCCACTACGCGATCACCCCCGAATTCGGCGTGCTCGCCGGCGTTCACCGCGGCTTCAGCCCGGTCTCGCCGGGCCAGCCCAACGAGGTCGAGCCGGAGACGAGCGTCAACTACGAGGCGGGCGTGCGCTACAGCGACGAGCGCACCGCGACGCTGCTCGAGGCGATCGGCTTCTTCAATGATTATAGCAACTTGATCGGAGAGTGTTCTTTTTCGGTCGGCTGCGGCGAGGAGCTGCTCGATCGTCAATTCAACGCCGGAGAGGTCTATGTCTGGGGCGCCGAGGTCGTGGCCGCCCACACCTTCGCCCTCGGGGGCGATTGGTTTATCCCCGGCCGCCTCGCCTACACGCTGACCCAGTCGGAGTTCCAGACGAGCTTCGACTCGGCGAATCCGCAATTTGGCGACGTCGAGCAGGGCGACGAGCTCCCCTACGTCCCCGAACATCAGGCCTCGCTGCAACTCGGCGTCACCGACGGCAGCTTCGCGCTGAATACCCGGCTGACCTACGTCAGCGAGATGCGCGAGGAGGCGGGACAAGACGAACAAGCCCGCATGACCGAGGACTATGCCAAGGTCGATCTGCTGGCCAGCTACGGGTTCCTCGACGGCTTCGAGGCCTACGCCAAGGCCAGCAACGTGTTGAACAGCCAGGCCATCGCCTCCCGACGCCCCTTCGGCGCCCGGCCCACCAACCCGCTGATGGCTCAACTCGGGCTGAAGTACTCGTTTTGAGGTTAGCGTCCAGTCAAACCGGGTCGACGGCGTTCCTACAGTATTTCTTAGCGCAGGCGACGCATTTGCTCTCCGAGCCGGCTCAGATACTCATTGAGTCCGATTTCGTGGGCCTTTGCGAAAAGTCTGAGCGTTTCTGACCGGGGTCGAGCTCCCTTTTCTATCCGGCGAACTTGTCTGGCCGACAACCCTTCCACGTCTTTCTGCCGGAGGCCGGCAGCTTCTCGCAGTGTTCTTACCGCCTCGCCCATCTTTTCGTCGTGCTTGAGCCGATCTGCCCGAGCTTTTGCACGTAGTTCGGGGTTGAGCGCAACGCGGATGGTCTCGAGGTCGAGATGCACGTCCAGCCGAGGCCAATAGATATGGGCCCCATCCTCTGCGACTTCAAAGTCGAGTAGCTCGAGCCGTGTAGCGTTCTGAAGGGGTTTCAACTCGGCAGTGTCGAGCTCGAAAGTGTCTAGTTCGCAGTTTTTCACGAACAGGATATCGTCCTGAACCGTTGCATCGGCGATGAGTTCATCCTGGGCACCGATCCTCCAGGCGTTCAAGAGACGCTCGAAGACCTGGGGATCGGTGTGGACCAGCGTATTGCGCAGCGTACGCAGGTTTGCGCGGTCCAGCATGGTCGTGACCCAGTGAGCATCGTGGTCGTGCTCGACGAGCAAGCCCCGGAGATGTTTACGCCTGTTAGCGGTCTTGATCACCTCTGCAACCTCCGGTAGAGCCAGCGCGGTCGAGAGCACGAATAAGTTGGTGATCCGCTCGGCTTCTTCGGCGGACATCTCGTCCATCACCCGCACACCGGGACGCTCGAAGCGTTCTTTCGCCTCCCCCCGGACCAGGATGTTGATTTCAGGTATCGCTGCCATCGCTGCCTTTTAGTATTCCCGCCATGTCTTCAAGAGCTTAACCGCGGACCGGACATTAAGCAATCTGTTCGGATTGGATAACGTCCTCGACGTTCTCACTCTTCCCGGTCCGCTTCACAGTACTTCTTCTGAGCCCGGTGCATTCTATCGGTGCCAGACCGTCCAGGTCTGGATTCGAGCGCATTTACTCGCTGATCTTACGAATAAATATCGCGTTCGAAACCGCCGCACGCGAGTGCGCCTGTCGGGCAAACGGACGCTCGAAGCTAATTAGCCGGATGACGCGCGTTGTGTCGTCGTCGAGCGATATCTCGAGGTCGAGCTCTGCAGCGTACCTCGGGTAGCTGTCGCGGTCGTATCGGCTGACCGGCTTGGGGAGCATGATCTGGCCGGAGGGCTGCCGGAGCAACTCCGTGTCGACCATCGCCGCCAGGTAGACGCTGCCGGCCGAGTCCGATGAACTCTGCGCCCAACCCGACAGACGCACCGAATCGGCCTGCGTCTCGAAGAGCTGGGCGGTCCTCGCCTCGGTTCGGAACTCCTCGACATCGGCCAGATCGTGCAGCTCGCGTGGCGGCTCGACGAAGACGCCCGTGCCGCCGATGAGCGGCGCGATATGCGCAGGCGGCGAGATGACCTCGTTGTCGAGCGTGGGCGCCTCGGCGAATTCGGTGGCGCCGAAGTTGATCACCGCCTTCTTCGTGGTGCTCATCGGCCACAGCACCGGCTCCTCGGACGACGGCGAGGGACGCGCGGCCATCACGATCCGCACGTCGTGCGCCGCTGCGTCGCCCAGCGACTCGGGCGGGATCATCAGGCTGAACGCGCGCGGCACACCCGGCTCGGCCTCGAAGGACGCGCTGGCCTCGGAGGCCTCGGCGTGGCTCGCCTGCTCCAGGCTCGGCAGCGGCCCGTCCTGCGGGTCGTTGGCGACCGGAATATGCGCGAAGTTGACCAACTCGAAGTCCACGAATACGAAGACGTCGAAGTCCACCGGCCCGTCGGTCCCGTCGACGCGCATGGCCACGTCAAAGACCGCCGGCTCGTCGTCGTACAGCCAATATTCGCTGTCCGAGGAGTTCGCGTGCATATGCGGCCGGGCGCCGATATGCCGGCGAAGGATCAACCCCTCGCCCTTATATGGCTGCTCGCTCAGCTCCTCGCGCGGGTCGTCCCAACTCCCCGCCGAGCCCTGCTTCTCGAAGCCCGCGTCGCCGCCGGCGTCGACTCCCACATCGAAGTCCGGCAGCGGAACGATACCGTCGGACTCCCCGCATCCAACCGCCAGCAATAGGCAACACAGCGCCCCGACGATACTCCCCATCAACATCACACGTGATCCCATGATGATGTGCTCCCCCCAAAGAAGTCACAGAGCGATCAGCTCCCCCATTCTAGCCCAGGCATGTTGTGCAAGTGGTCTACTGCTGAAGCTAAACACGCTCAATGGACTGACGTCCCTAAAAGCCCCGGGACAGGCGCTTCAAAAATGGGATAGAGGGCATGTCGTTGACGAGAATGCCGCAGCCCTCGGCGTGAAGGCGCTGGGCCCATTTGTCGAAGGAGACGAAGAAGGTCAGCGGCCGAAGCTGGCAGTAGATGAGCTTCTGGGACAGGCTCACGGACTCGCCATCGCTCTGACGAGCCCACCGCGGCGCGTTCAGCGCGGCGAATCCACCCGATTCGATGACGTGCTTGCTCATCGCGAAATGGGCACCCAGCTCCGCCTCTCGCTCTTCGAGCCCATGCAGCGCGTCCCGGCTAAGGCGGCAGACCTCCCCGAAGTCGGCCTCTTTATTGGCGGCCCGGGCCAACTCGCCGTAATCGCCCAGAAAATCCTTCACCTCAGCGAGCTCAGACGACGTGACCTGCCCCGTATATCGCGGCGGAGTCTCCGGCTCGCCCACCTCCTCCATGGAGACGAAGTCCTCGCTCACCACCCCGACCCCCGCCTCGTTAAAAGGCCTGGCCTTCGCGTCGAAATAACGTGCCACCGGCAGGCAAAGCCGCTCCGAGAGGATCAGGCGATTGGACAGGCTCCGCGTGCGACCGTCGGTGACGTCGCCATAATAGTCACGCCGGATCCGGTTGAGCTCGATGGCTTCGACCAGATGCCCATAAAATCCCGCCTGATTGCTGTCGTTGGTAGTGGTCATTACATCTCGCTCAATGCTCGGGAGGCGGCGTTTTCGGTTGTTGATGCATGCGACCCCGGGCCCAAGGCCGCGGGGCTCGTAAAATACAACCATGGGAAGGCGTGCGGGTACAAGTACGGTCAAGCCGCATAAAACCGCGCACGCCTTGTACGTGGCCGAAGAGCCCGGAACATAGCGGATGTGCGGTCGGGGCGGGTTGATTTGTGAGCCGCGTCGATATTGGGATGCGCCGATCCGTGACGCCATATCACCGCCCCTGATCGTCCGGTCGCACAACCGGCCCATTCTACAACCCATCCACCACGACCTCGTCGTCAACACGTCTCCAAACAACCTGCCATGCACACGGCCGGCGCGGTCTTGTACCCGCCGGCCTCCCGATGGCTGTTCTTTACGAGCCCCGCGGCCTCGGGCCCGGGGATAGGGTCGCCGCTCTGCCACGCTCATATCACCCACGGTCAAACCAGAGGACGTCAGTCCATAAAAAAGGCCGCGTCGTCACCGACGCGGCCTTTTACGCTGAGGACCATGAGTACCAGGCACCCTACAGACCAGCATTCATGGGCACGAGCGGCCCTTCGAACCTGCCATCCTCGCCCCCGACACCCAAGGAATTTGAAAAAAGTACGCAATGAATTGGCCTCTTCTGCCGATAACCATAGTGAGGGCTATCGATGATCCTTCACTTCAAGGAGGCCGGCCGCGGGACGTCCACTAGAAGACGCTTGGCGCTCAATTGTTCGAGTCCCGCCGAGTTTGAAATGGTCCAAGCGGCCTGAGCTGGGGGTCCGTTAAGTAAGAGCAAGCTCATGGTGCCGGGGACCCACGTATAGTCAGATTCAGGAGTCGCCGTACGTCTGGCTCACTTGGTTCCTAAAGTTAACAGTGCTCTTTTTGCCATCAAGAAGTGGAAGCGCTGCAAGATCCAACTGACGACAGCAAGCACGGTAGCCAGTCCAAGCATCGCAAGACCCAGCCAAATTTCTTCCTCTAAGATTCCACCTACAACTCCACTTGCGCCGAGCGTGATGACACCCACCAGAAGTCCTATTGAAAACAATGAGGTCTCGCGGAATTCAATATTAAGGGCGGCCGTGGACTCTGGTCCCTGAAATATATCAATGCGACGGAGTTGATATAGCCAAGACCTTTGAAAACTTCCGGGAGCGATGCTGCGCCGAAAAGCGGCTATTGGCCTGCCAAGCCCACCGACCCGCTTGACAACAATGCGATCACCGCTTGAAGAGCTGCCGCTTCGCACGACGTCCCAGCAATCTTCTTCCGCCCGAAAGAATTCTTCTACTCTCTCAAAGAACGCGTCTCGTTGAGTACGAGACGAGAAATTATGGGTAAATGGATATTTGAACAGTGGGATATTCATAAGCGATTGACCTCCAAGCGCTTAGCAATATTGCTTGATCTACCGGCCAAACAAATCTTTCCTATAGTACTCGTTAGAGCGGCCAAAGGACACGCGTACCCCAGAGAGGACCATGTGTGCCAGGTAGGTTGTAGGGTGCCCGGCACTCATTCTTCAGCGTTATTGACGCCAAGCTGCACCGTCGGCTCTACCACGCCTCCGTGGATCCAATTTCAGCTACCTGACTTCGCGTCGAGCCAACTCCACTTGAATCACAATACCGAAACATCTGTCGCTTCCCGCCTTTCCAAGGCACAGTTCACGAACTCGAAACTTCTGGGTGTGGTAGCCATCCTTTGACACTTGAATCTCGCACTCTTCGGACCAAGTCCTTGCCACCTCTGCGAAATAAAATTTCCCGGCGTCGTCTGAAGTGATCAATGAGCTCGGTTCTTGGTCAGGGCAGTGGTATTCAACTACCGCGCCCTCAAGGGAACTCGACCCTTGGTAAACGTCCTCAGTTACTGAAGACAGCGAAGGAGTGGTAGAAACCGTGCCGACCACCGATCTAACCGGATCACAACCGGTTGCAGCCGCTGACAGGATTGTTGCAATCAGCAAGAACCGCCACATCAGTCAGCCTCCTCTCGGAATCAGTCGAGCGGTGAGACCAATGAATTCACACGGGTTCTCAGGTCTAACTACGTGAAAACAAACAGATTCAAGAGAATACTCGCGTGCAAAATAGTTCGTATGCTCAACATGTATCGAACACGCTGACTCGATGGGTTCCTCAAGTTCCTGATAGAATTGGCCCTCATCATTCGTTTCGGCCAGCAGTCTACGCTCTTCGCCGGGACAATCGGCATAAATAGTTGCGGCCTCGATTCGCTCACTCGCAAGGAATTCACCCTGCGAAGTTGAACGAGGCATCGTCTCAACCACACCCCGTGCTTCCGGGTATATACAGCCAGCAGCGACGAGGGCGAGTAGGAGACTCCCTGCGATTTGCAAGTAGACTGGCATCCTTTGTGCTTTGAGCCGCGGCGTCATTTCACTTTCTACGCATTTAGACCGTAACCGACGGGCAGACATCTTCGGGTAGTTCAAACTTACCCCAGATTGGTCCCGCATCTCAATCCAGAGGCAAGTGCAGGGAGGTGGAAGTCCGTAAGCACCTCGAAGCCGGTTCGCCGAGGTTTACTGATCCTACCCAGCCTCTCGAGGACAAAGAGACGTGTGGGCTTGTAGGGTGGTTGGCACCCTTCGGTTGCCTCCGTTTGTGGCGTTCTTGGTTGTTGATGCATGCGACCCCGGGCCCAAGGCCGCGGGGCTGCACGGGCGAGAGCTCCGCGGGCAGCCCTTTATGCGGGTTGACCGTGCAAGGCTTGCCTTGGGATCGAACCCGCAACAACCACACACGTTCCAAAATCGAAACCCCAACGTCTCTGACCGCACAGGGTGTTGCGTCATTGACTTACTACGTCATTGACATATATTTGAGGGTAGCAAGTTTCCTCTTCGCCCCCAAGCCTCCTGATGACCAGTCGACCGATCACCGTAGTCGAACTGAGCACCTTTAAGAGGGATGCTTCGGGATGCATGAATGATGACGAGCGCATCGCCTTCATCGACCATATCGCCCGTAATCCGGAAGAGGGCGATATTATTCGAGGGACTGGAGGCGTGAGAAAGGTGCGCTGGGCGATCGGAGGCAGAGGAAAGAGCGGCGGCGCACGCGTCATCTATTATTACCACGATGACGACGTACCATTGTTCTTGATTACGGCTTTTGCAAAGAGCCAGAAGGGCGCGTTGGGAAAGGGCGAAAAGAACGAGATGAAGCGACTTACCCGGATTCTCGTGGAGACGTACAAGCAGTAATGCGGTGATGAACCAGACCACAAGGTGGTATTATGAGTGAACTCGGAGATCGAATCATCGAAGGGCTAGAGGAGGCAATCGCCCACGCAAAGGGCGAGGGTGGCGCTGCGACGGAGCACGTCGTCGAGGTGCCTTTGGTCGACGTCAAGGCAATTCGAAGCAAATTGGACATGACCCAGGAGGAGTTTGCCATGGCCTTTGGATTCAGCCTGGGAACGCTTCGAAATTGGGAGCAGGGGCACCGTCGGCCGGATAAATCAGCCCGTTTGCTGCTGGCCATGATCGAGCGTGAGCCGGAGACGGTGTGGCGAGTGCTCTCGGACATTTCCAGAGGCGACGATGAGCACGCGATCCGGGGGTAAGCCCTCTCACCTTCGGTTCGAGTGCAACCCCCGGCTAGAGAGGCCTTCGTTACGCTACGCTTCACTTCGGCGCACGGTCAACCCGCATAAACGGCGCCTGAAAAGCGGCGCCTTGAAAAGCAAAAACGCCCCGAGTCGGCTGGATGCCGACTCGGGGCGTTTCTGGTTCTGCGAGCTATCTAGCCATCACACCGGCATATTGCCGTGGCGCTTGGGCGGCATCCACTCGCGCTTGTTCATGAGCACGCGCAGGTAGCGATAGAGCTTCCTGCGGGTCTCGTGCGGCTCGATGACCGCGTCGAGATAGCCGCGTTGGGCGGCGATGGACGGGTTGAGGAATTTGTCCTCGTATTCGGCGATGAGCTCGTCTTTTTTGGCGTCGGGGTCGTCGGCCGCGGCGATGTCGCGGCGGTTGAGGATCTCGACGGCGCCCTTGGCGCCCATGACCGCGATCTCGGCCTTGGGCCAGGACAGGTTGATGTCGCCGCCGACGTGCTTGGAGCTCATCACGATATACGCGCCGCCGTAGGACTTGCGCAGGATGACCGACAGCTTGGGGACGGTCGCCTCGCAATAGGCGTAGAGGAGCTTTGCGCCGTGGTCGATGACGCCGGCGTGCTCCTGCTGGCGGCCCGGCAAAAATCCGGGCACGTCGACCAGGCTGACGATCGGGATGTGGAAGCCGTTGCAGGTGCGGATAAACCGGGCCGCCTTGCGGCTGGCGTCGATGTCCAGCACGCCGGCCAACTCGGCCGGCTGGTTGGCGACGATGCCGATGACGTGGCCGCCGAGGCGAGCGAAGCCGACGACGATATTCTTGGCCCAGTGCGGGTGTACCTCAAAGAAGCTGTCCTTGTCGGCGACCAGATCGACCATCTGGCGCACGTCGTAGGGCTGGCTGTTGTCGTCGGGGACGATGTCGTGGAACGCCGGATTCATGCGCTCGACGTCGTCTTCGGGCTCGATAAACGGCGCCTGCTCGCGGTTATTCGAGGGCAGGTAGCCCAGCAACTTGCGCGTGTTGTCGATGGCCTCGATATCGTTCTTCCACACGAAGTGGCTCACGCCGGTCTTGTGGGCGTGGGTGACCGCGCCGCCGAGTTCCTCGACGGTGATATCCTCGAAGGTCACCGTCTTGACGACCTTGGGGCCGGTCAAAAACATGAAGCTCGATCCCTCGACCATGCCCACAAAATCAGTCAGGGCAGGGGAGTAGACCGCGCCGCCGGCGCACGGGCCGGCGATGAGGCTGATCTGCGGGATGACGCCGCTGGCCTGGACGTTGCGGCGGAAAATCTCGCCGTATCCGCCCAGCGCGTCGACGCCCTCCTGGATGCGCGCGCCGCCGGAGTCGTTGATCGCTACCAGCGGAGCGCCGGCGCGAATGGCCAGGTCTTGGAGGCGTGCGATTTTCTTGGCGTGTGCCTGTCCCAGGCTGCCGCCGAGCACCGTGCGGTCCTGAGCGAAGGCGTAGACCGGCCGGCCGTCGACCATGCCGCAGGCGGTCACGACACCGTCGCCGGGGATGCGCCGCTTCTCCAGGCCGAAATCCTCGACCCGGTGGGTCACGTCGGCGCCGATCTCCTCGAGCGTGCCGTCGTCGAAGAGCCGCTCGAGGCGGGCGTGGGCCACGCTGACCTTGCGCCGGTTCTCGACCAGCGCCTGACGCTCATCGCTGTCGGTCTGAGGAGCCTCGGCCGCTTGCTCCGCCTTCTCTTCCGTCTGCGGATCCTCGGCCTTCTCCGTCTGCGAATTTTGAACGTTCATGTCGGCGCTCATATCATGCTCCCGTAGAATCGGGGGTTAGTGCTTGCTGCCATCGTTCTGGCTACACACATCCAATCATTCAAAACTGACCAACAAATCGCCCGCATAGACCGTCTGCCCTTCCTCGGCCTCGACGCCGGTGACCTCACCGCTGGTGGGGGCGACCAGCGTGTTCTCCATCTTCATCGCCTCGATGATGATGATCGGCTGACCCTTTACGACCTCTTGGCCGGGCTCGACGAGTACTTCGAGGACGATGCCGGTGATATTGCTCTCCAGGGTGTCGGCTTCGACGGCGCGCTTGGGGCCCTGTAGACGGTCGTGCTCGAGCACGACGTCGCCGGCCTGCTCGACTTTGACGCGCGAGACCTTCTCGCCGTCGTCGAATAGGTGGGTCGTGCAGTTCTTGTCGAGATGGAACTTTCTAACCTCTCCGGCGATCGCAAACAAGTACCCGCCGTCTTCGGCGCGTCCCTTGAGCTCGAGCTCGACCGGAGGGTTGTCGCCGACCTTGGCCTGCCAGGCGCCGCGCTTGGGCTGCGACAACTCGACCCGCAGGTCGTCTCCATCTTCGATTTCGACCAGATAAATCATGACTTCTTCCTCGTGTGGGCGACTTCGCCCGAATTCAATGCAGTGCCTGGACCCCTGAACCCCTGCCGTTCTTATTGCTTCCAAGGCGAGATCGTCTCGCCTTTGACCTTGGCTTCGCCGAGCTCGGGTTGCTCGAGCAGGCCCTTGTGCTTGAGCAGGGCGGCCACTGCGGCCAGGTCGGCCCAGGTGTTGGGGACGTCGGCGCTGGCTTTCTGCTTGGTCGGCTTTGCCGGCTCGGCTGCCTTTGTGGTGCTGGTCGTGTCGGCCGCCGGTCGGCCGGTCCCGAGCCAGGCGGTCGCAAAGGCGAATGTGCCGTCGACCTCGCAGCGGACTTCGAGGCGCTCGCCGCCGAGCTTCTCGTACGCCTGCTTGGCGCGTCCGTCGAGCACGACCGTGGCCTCGATGGTGTCACCGACGGCCTCCAGGGCTTCGATGGCGACCTCACCGGTGCTCAGGTGAAGCCCGAGTCCCAGCGCCTTGCTGACGGATTCCTTGATGCTCCAGAGCGTCGTCAACAGGGCCGAGCGCTGCTCGGATGCCGGCGCCTTGGAGTTCGGGAGCTCGAGCGCGCGCTCCTCGGCGGTGAAGTAATCCTCGGCGAACGAGTCGGCGCGACGCTCGATGAGCTCGAGGTCGATGCCCACTCGGCTGGGCCCACCGGGGCCTGCCATGGCCGCGATGGCCACGCCGTTGGAGTGGGTGATGGTGATATTGGGCAGCATCGCGTGGCCGAGTTGTTCCTGGGCCTCGCCGTGCAGCTCGATGAACGGGGCGCCGTGCTCGTCCTTGGCGATGACCACGTCGGCGAGCGCCGGGCGCACACCGTAGAAGTTACGCAGGTGGCAGCTCACCAAGTCCTTGGCGGCCACTCGTGCGGCGAGCCACTCGCCTCGGCGAGTCTCGCTCTTGAGCCGCTCGAAGGCCTCGCGCTCGCTGTCGGCGAGGATGTCATCGGCCTCCAGGTCCATATCGTTGAGCAGCAGCTCGGCCTCCGGGAAGGTGAACCTGCGCGAGGTCACCTTGCGGGCGGCAAACTCGCCGAATTCCTCGTCGGCTTGCAGCGCCTGGTGGCCGATCAACTCGACCTTGTCCATGACCTGCAGCAGCCGGCCCTGTTGGGTGAGGATCTCGACGTCGAAGGCGATGGCGTACTCGGAGGCATCACTGCGCTTGCGGCAGCGAATGCAGATGCCTTCGCCGGGGCGGGCCACGCCGAATTGGCGCGAGTTGCCGATCGCCAGCGGCAAGTAGCTGCGCGCGTTATTCTTCATGCCCCACAGACCGGCGGTCTGCAGCGCCATCTCGCGCACCATCGGGTCGGTGATGAACACGTGACCGTTCTGCGAGGCGGTCAGCCGCCCGGTGGGCTTTCGGCCGTAGCCGATGACGACCTCGTCGCCGACGTGTCGGACCATCTCGAGCACCTTGAAGCTTCCGGTGTGGAAGTAGCGCTTATAGATCTCGATCTGATTCGGACCCATCTTGAATTGGCCGCTGGGGTCGACCTCGAACGGCTCGGGCCGCTCGGCCGGCTGGCTTCCGATGGTCACCTTCGACTCGAAGTGCTGTTTGCGAAGCGTGCGGCCGGTCTTGGCCTCGCGCACGGTCTCCAGGACGACGCTGATGGTCGCCTGCTGGGCTTTGCGCTCGATGACCTCGGCGGTGGCGATGATGCGAAGTGGCTCGCCGTGGTGGAATTTGATGGCGCGCTCGAAGCTGACGTCGCTGATCTCGAGGACGTGACCGTCGACCAGTTGGCTGGCCGCCTCGACCATGAATTCATAGCCCATCACGCCCGGGAAGACCGGGACGCCCTGATAGACGTGGTCGTCGAGGAAGTAGTCGCGCTCGGGGTCGAAGACCCGCTCGACGACCACGCGGTCGGTGCTCTGCTCGCTGACGCGGTCGACGAAGACAAATTGGCTGGTCTGGACGCCGTCCTCGCCGGTCAATGCCGAGCGCTCGAGCACGGCCTCGCCGGACATCTCGCCGAGTGCGCCGGCGACCAGATACTCGCCCGAGAGCCCGCGCTCCATGGAGTTTCCGACGATCGGCGCGCCGATATCGGGCGGCAAGAATTCGACGCCGCGCGCCTCCAGGATCGTCCGCATCGACCCCTGGGTGGCCATGCCGACCTCGTCCCAGGCCGTCCAGTCGATGCTCAATGCATGCACCGGCGTGGTCGCGTTGATCTGAGCGACGAGCTTGTTGAGGACCTCGTTGGCGGCGCTATAGTCGACCTGACCTTCGTTTCCGAAGCGGCCGGCCACGCTCGAGAATGTGATGAAGAAGTCGGGCTGGCGGTGTTTGACCGCCGCCCACAGGTTCAGCCCGCCCAGCGCTTTGCCGCGGAAGACGCGGTCGAAGCTCTCCAGGTCCTTGTCGGCCAAAAGCTTGCTCTCCTCGACGCCGGCGGCGTGAATGACGCCGCTGATCTTGCCGAAGCGCGCGCTGACCCGGTCCATGAGCGCGTCGACGCTCTTGCGGTCGGCGACGTCGCACGAGAAGTACTCGGCCTCGGAGCCGGCCCCGCGCATCCGCTCGAGGTTCTCGGCGATGGTGATCTGCGAGCGCAGCGACTTCAGCTCTTGGTTGACGCGCACCGGGGTGACCCGGTCTCCGCGCGCCTCGATGCGCTCTTTGGCCTTCTCTTTTTCGGCCGCGATGTCGATGGACAGCGGGTTGGAGTGGCTGAGCTTGGAGCGGCCCACCAGCGCCAGCTTGCAGCCGAAGCGCTCGGCCAGGTCCAGCGCCACCTCGGCGGTGATGCCCTTGGCGCCGCCGACGACCACGACCACCGAATCCTCGGTGGGCGCAAACGACTCGGTCGAGCCGTGGCCCTGGAGCACCTCGGCGTCGACGATGACCGGCACGTAGCGGACCCCGCCGATGAGGCCGAGCTCCAGAGACGGCGCGTCCGAATAGGCCTCCGAGATGATCTGCAGGCCGAGCTCCGGGTAGAACCCCTCGCGGGCGACGTCGATAGCGCGGACGGCAGCCTCTTTCCACTCGCGTCCCAGCGCCTTGGTCATGCCGCCGACCGATCCGCACACCGGCAGGGGGCTGGTCGCGCGGTCGAAGCCCAGGCGTCCGCCCATGCCGGTGACCGACACGAACAGATTGCCTGCGTCGGGCTGGTGGCCCAGGTGTGCCTGCCATACGCGCGCCACATGATAGGTCTGTCGCGCGGCCCGGTAGACGGCCTGGGCGTCGTCGCTGTCCTTGCCGTAGCCGAGCAGGTTGATGATGCCGTCGACCTGTCCGATAGCGTCGAATTCACGACGAATCGCGCCCTCGTCGAGCAGGTTGCAGACGGTGTCGTCGGAGTCCAGCGGGCTGCGGTTGGTGCTGTCCTCGATGACGTGGACGTTGGCGCCGCAGCGCTCGGCGGCGCGAATCATGGTCGTGGTGACCAGCATCGGGCCGCTCAAGATGACGATATCCTTGCCGGCCAGCTTCTCCTGCAGTTGCAGCAAGTCGTAGGCCGCCGCGGTATGGGCTTCGACCACAATCGGCCGCGGCTCAAAAACGGCGGGATCGACTTCTTTCTTGGCACTGCTCTTTGCCCTCACAGGAGCTGGGCCGCGGTCATCCTGACCGCCGGCGTCCTTCAAGGGCGCCGAACGTGTTTCTTTTACGACAGGCGCCTCGCGCCGCTCCGGCTTTCCGCCGCCGTCCGTGGGAGGCGTCGGATTCTCCTCGGGCTGGCCTTCGACCAGCCGAAGGGTGCGCTCCTCGATGGATAGCTCCGGGTTGTCGAAGCCGCTGACCTCGGCAATCCAATTGTGGAACAGCGCCTCGTCAAAGATGCGGTCTTCGGTGCGCGCACGGTAGCGAAGCAGCGACAGCGCCAGCTGGCTGCCGAAGCCCGCCGCCAATCGAAGCGCGTAGTCGACTGGATATTCGCCGCCTTGGCTCAGGCGCAGGTCGCCCAGATTCGGGTCCGGCTCCTGGAAGTTGGCGATATGCGGCACGCGCTGCCTTTGAAGCGAGCGGATGGCGAGGACGTCCTCGAGGCCGGCGCCCATCGCGTGGCCGGTGAAGCCCTTGGTGTTGGCGACGACGATTTCATTGGCCTTGTCGCCAAAGTTGTCCCGAAGCGCCGAGATCTCGGCGTCGGCGCTTCCGCCGCGCGCCGGGGTGTAGGTCTCGTGGGAGACGAAGACGGTCTTGTCGGCGATCTCACTGCGGTCGAGTTCGAAGTCGCCCTCGGCTCGCTCCATGAGCTTGCCGACCTCGCCGGCGATGTGGTCGACATCGAGGCGGGTGGGGTGGAAGGCGCTGTTGACGAAGTGCGTGGCCAGGATGTCGGCCAGCGGCTCGACGCCGCGGGCTTCGGCCAGTCCTTCTTTTTCGATGACCAGGCTGACCGCGCCCATGCCGATGATCATGCCGTTTCGACGCTTGTCGAAGGGCAGGGCGGCCTCGTCGATGTTGCTCTTGGTGGTGGCCGCGCCGGTCGCCAAAAATCCGCTTCCGACCCAGTCCATCATCTGCTCGCCGCTGGCGTCGTCGGCGCTGATGATGATCACGCGCTCGCAACGTCCGGCGCGAATCCAGTCCTCGGCCATCGCCGTGGCGGTGGTCGTCGACGCGCAGGCGTTGTTGATGCGCGTATTCGGTCCCCGGGCGCCGATCATCTCGGCGAAGCGTGCGTTGGCCATGCCGAGCACGCGCACCAGGAAGCGGTGGTTGAATTTATAGTCCTCTTGGGTGAAGCGCTTAGTGACCTCTTCGACCAGCGCGTCCGCGCCCGAGAACGCCGACGCGTAGATGACGCCGGTCTTGTCGCCGACCGAGTCGGGCAACTTCCAGCCGATGGTCAGCTTTTTGCCGCTTCGGGTCTCGCGGTAGCGCGGGACCATCGGCAGGTTGGCGTCGCGCAGGGCGTTGATACCCGCGGCAATCGCCAACTGGCTGGTGTAGTCGAGCTGCTCGATCATGCGCTCGGAGATGCCCCATTGGCTCAGGTCGAAGTCGCCGCCGCGTCCAGCCAGCTTCAAGACATCGGCGACGTCGTCGACCTCGACGAGCTCACCGCCGCCGTCCTTATGCTTCACCAGGCGCTCGATGTGCTTGTTGACCATCTCCTCTTTGATGTCCTCGGGGATGTCGCCGATGAAGTTCATGCCCGACAACAACTTGTCGACAGCGTCTTCGTCGAAGATCTCATCGGTGCCGGGCAGGCCCAGCGCCGTGCCGGTGACCGATATACGCGCCGGAATCTC
This sequence comes from uncultured Bradymonadales bacterium, assembly GCA_964386725.1. Classification (GTDB taxonomy): domain Bacteria; phylum Myxococcota_A; class Bradymonadia; order Bradymonadales; family Bradymonadaceae; genus CAYLTX01. The sequence continues at coordinate 28,940 of CAYLTX010000043.1, forward strand.
GTGTTGCACCGGCTCATATTTGCGGCTCGGCGAGCTGCCGGGCTTAGCTTGCTTAGCTGATCCACTACGCGCGGCCTTCTTAGCCGGCGCGTCCACATGCGCTGTCTGGCTAGACTCGGCCGGCGCCTCGGCCATCTTCTCCTCGACGTAGTCGCCCATGCGAGCCAGCGTGGGATAATCGGCCAGACGAAACTCTTCGTCTTTGGGCAGCGAGAACTCCTCGCGCACGTCGGCCATGATCTCGGCCTGCTTGACCGTGTCGATACCCAGGTCGGCCTCGAGCTCGAAGTCGAGCTCGATTTCGTCGGGGTCGTAGCCGGTCTTCTCGCACAGGACGGCGAGCATCGTGTCGAGAATCTCGTCTCGGTTCACGTTCTGCTCGACCTTCGGTGCCAGACCATCTTGGTCTGGGTTTTCATCGTCAGAAGCTTCCAGAGCCGGAGGCACTGGCACCGAAGTGTCGGCGGGTTGTCCGACCATCTCCTCGACATAGTCACCCATACGCTCGAGCGTCGGATAGTCAGCCAGTCGGAAGCTCTCGTCTTTCGGGAGCGCGAACTCCTCGCGCACGTCGGCCATGATCTCGGCCTGCTTGACCGTATCGATGCCCAGGTCGGCCTCCAACTCGAAGTCGAGCTCGATTTCGTCGGGGTCGTAGCCGGTCTTGTGGCACAAGACGGCGAGCATCGTGTCCAGGATCTCGTCTCGGCTATGCGAACTCGCCGTCGCAGTCGCAGGCGCCGGCACTTTGGCCGTAGTTGCTTCTGATTTGAAGGACTTGGCGGCCTTCGAGCGCTGCCACACACCATGCGCCCACAAGCGCGCCAGCGCGTTATTTAACGCCCCCACGCCGCCTTCTTTGGGGTGATTGGTATATGTGGCGAGGTGCTCGCGCTTGCCCAGGGTGGCTTTGACGAAGGTCGTCTGGGCTCGCTTGGGGCCGACCTCGACGAAGACTCGGGCGCCGGAATCGTACATCCGCTCGATGAGCTCGATGTATTCGACCGGTGAGGCGAGTTGCTCGGCGAGCAGGTCGCGGATCGCGTCGGGCTGGGTCGGATAGAAGTCGCCGGTGACGTTGGTCAGAATCGGCACCTTCGGGGTGTGGATATCGACGCCCTCGAGGTGCCTACGAAGCGGCTCGCTGGCCTCGGCGACGACCTTGGTGTGGAAGGCGTGGCTGACGTTGAGCATGTGGACCATCAGACCGTCGTCTTCGAAGCGCTCGACGGCTTCTTTGACCGGCTCGGTCAACCCGGCGATGATCGTCTGCTTGGGGCAGTTGATATTGGCGCAGACCACGTAGCCGTCGATCTCTTCGAGGACCTCTTTGACCTCGTCGGCCGACGCCGGGATGCTGGCCATCAGGCCGTTGTCGCCGTTGAGGGGGCTGGCTTGGGCCATCTGAGTGCCGCGTGCAGCCACCGTGCGAAGCGCGTCCGAAAAGGACATCACGCCGGCGGCCATGCAGGCGCCGTATTCGCCCAGGCTGTGGCCGGCGACCATATCCGGCTCGATGCCGAATTGTTCGAAGAGGCGCAGCAGGGCGATATTGACGGTGAGCACGGCCGGCTGGGTGACCTCGGTCTGGCGCAGCATCTCGCGCGCCTCGTCGGGGCTCAGGTCGCCGCCCTCCGGGAAGATAATCGAGGTCAGCTTGCGGCCCAAGATGGGCTGCATGATGCCGTCGGCTTCGTCGAAGGTCTCCTGGACGACCGGATAGCGCGAGCGAAGCTCGTCGAGCATGCCGATATATTGAGTTCCCTGGCCGGGAAATAACATCGCCACGCGGCCGTCGGCGTTCTCGCCGCTCAAAAAGATCCCCTGGTTCGACAGGATCTTCCATCCGCGGCCGCGCTCGAAGGCGCGCCGCGTGCGGGAGACCTTCTTGTCGAGCCCCTCTTCGGAGTCGTAGGCAATCGACAGTCGGCAGCTGCCGTCGGGGAGTTCGACCGCGGGGTCCTCGAGCCCCAAGCGCCAGCGGCTCGTCGCCGCCAGGCCTTGTGCGTCGAAGTCATCTGCGAAGCTCTCGAACGCCGATTGAACCTCGGCCTCCGAGTCACCGGCGAACATCAATATACCGTCGGAATGCACCTTGGAATCTCCTTGAGCCGCGCGAGCGCCGCTATCGGCGACCGAGGGGCCAGAGCTGCTAGACTGTGTACGCGAGGAGCTGCCGGCGAATGTTGTGCCGGAGCCTCCCTGGGGGGCGTATTCTTCGAGCGCGACGTGAAAGTTGGTGCCGCCGAAGCCAAAGGCGCTGACACCGGCGCGGCGCGGGGTGTCGTTTTCGGTCTCCCAGGGCTGCGCTTGGGTCTGAATGCGCAGCCGAGTGCCCTCGAGCTCGATGCGCGGGTTGGGCGTGTCGACGTTGAGCGTGGGCGGAAGCGTGCGGTTTTTGAGCGCGAAGGCGGTCTTGATGAGCGCGGCCGCGCCGGCGCCGGCCTTGAGATGGCCGATATTGGATTTGACGCTTCCCAGGCCGACATGCTCGGCGCCCCAGGGGCCGTCGTCTTCGCCGATGACGCTGAGCAGGCTGTTGGCCTCGACCGGGTCACCCACCGGCGTCGACGTGCCGTGCGCCTCGAATAGCGACACCGACTTGGGGCCGAAGCCCGCCTCCTGATAGGCGCGGCGGACGGCCAGTTTCTGGCCGATGGGGTTGGGGGCGGTGATGCCTTTGCCTTTGCCATCTGACGAGCCGCCAATGCCGCGGATCACCGCATAGATCTTGTCGCCGTCTCTCTCGGCATCTTCGAGCCGCTTCAAGATGAGCGCGCCGCCGCCTTCGCCCATGACGAAGCCGTTGGCGCCGGCGTCGAAGGGACGCGAGCCGTCGGGGGAGAGCGCGCCGATCTTGGCGAATTTGACGAAGGTCGGCGCTCCCATGCACCGGTCGACACCGCCCGAGACGGCCATATCGAATCGGCCGGTCTGAAGCCCACGCACCGCCGCGTCGAGGGCGGCCAGGCTCGAGGCACAGGCCGCGTCGGTCACAAAATTGGGCCCGCGCAGGTTGAACAGCGCCGCCACCCGACCGGCCACCACATTGGCCAGTTCGCCGGGCATCGCGTCTTCAGTAATCTTGGGAAGGTTGTGCTGAAAACGCTTTTGCATCACATCGACGATCTGTTCGATCTTATCGTCGCCCAACTCGCCGCGCACCGTCTCAACAAGAGTCATCTTCAGCGCCTCTTCGATCTCCCAATAAAAGGCGCGGAGATTGGTGCGATCGCGAAGATCGCCGCCCATGGCGTTGCCGAGGATGACCGCACATCGTTCGCGGTCGAAGTCCTTGTCCAGATAGCCCGAGTCATCGAGCGCTTCGTGGACAGCATCCAGACAGAGCGTTTGGGTCGGGTCCATGGCGTCGACGACCAGCGGCGGCAATCTGTACTTCTTTCGGCCGAATTCGAAGTCGGTGATCCAACCGCCGATCTTGCTGTAGGTCTTGTCCGGCGTGTTGCGATCGGCGTCCCAATATAGGTCCGGGTCCCAGCGGTCGCGCGGGACCTCTCCGATGGAGTAGACCCCGTCGAGAATATTCTGCCAGAACGCCTCGGCGCTCAACGCGCCGGGCATCTTCGCCCCAATGCCCACGATGGCGATGGCGCTGGTGGGATCAATATTTTTGGATCGAGAGGTGCCTGTCATGCCAAGTCCCTGTTGTTTTTACTTTGGCGCGTGTGCTCGTGGCCCATGGTGCATCAGCGGTCGGTCCAAACTGAATGACTATTCATATCTTTATTTCCAATTCCACCCGTTACATACCGCAGATGCCGTGAAATGGAATTAGCGAAAGATTCAAGTTTTGGCAAGTCGAATTCAGGTGGGGATTTTCAAGGAAAATGACCGGCAAGTCAGAACAAAAGTGACTGGAGATTCAGTTATTCAATGAGTGAGTATTCAGTCAGTACACGCGCATGCGGTGATTGACGGTTCATTCGGGGCGGTGGTGGGGTGGGTGGTGTTTTGTTGTTGGTTTGGAGGTTAACTTAAGAGTGGGGTTGTTCAGGTTGGTGGTTATATGCAAAGTTTGGTGGGTTTGAGTCGGTGTTTTTTGTAGGTTTTGCTTTGGCGTCAACCCCCTCCGCCTCCGCTTCGCTCCGGCACCTCCCCCCGGGGGGAGGGTTGTTCCCGCGTAAAGCTGCCCTGCAGCCTAATGGCAAGAACATCCCTCACCCTCTGGGGGAGGTGCCTTGCGCGCCGTACAGCGCAAGGCGGAGGGGGGCATCAATAACCCGAACCTCGCGCCGTACAGCGCAAGGCGGAGGGGGGGCCTCAACAACCCAAACCTCCAAGGTGGATCCTCGAGTTGCCACACCCCCACCCCGATGCTATCGTCCCGGCATCGATTCAAAAGTCGCCGGACGAGGGAATAGACGATGTCAAAGACCGACATGGGCATACGGACCGTCTTCGCCAATGACCGCGCCACCGCGCGTCAATTACAGAAGGCCAAACTCGTGGTGCTCGAGGGGGCCGACGAGGGCAAGGAATTCGAGATCGGCAAGAGCAAGGTCTATGCGGGCCGGGCGTCGGTCAACGATATTATCCTCAAGGACAAGTCGATCAGCTCGACCCACTTCGAGATCCGCGCCGAGGAGGACGGCTTCTTGTTGCGTGATTGCGGCTCGACCAACGGCACGCGCCTGGGCGGCTGCCGCGTCAAGCAGATCTATCTGGAGCCGAACGCCTCGTTTCGGGCCGGCAACACCACCATCAAACTCGAGCCGGTCGACGAGGTCGTCGAGATTCCGCTGAGCGACGAGGAGCACTTCGAGGGGGTCATCGGCCGGTCGGTGGCCATGCGCGAGGTCTTCGCCACCCTCGAGAAGGTCGCCCCCAGCGAGCTCACCTGCCTCATCGAGGGGCAGACCGGCACCGGAAAGGAGCGTATCGCGCGAGCCATTCACGACGCCTCGAGACGCAGAAATAAGCCCTACGTGGTGCTCGATTGCTCGTCGATCCCGCGCGATTTGATGGAGTCGTATGTCTTCGGCCACGAGAAGGGCGCGTTTACCGGCGCCCACGAAAAGCGCGAGGGCGCCTTCGAGCAGGCCGAGGGCGGCACGCTCTTTTTGGACGAAATCGGCGAGCTCGACATCGCCCTGCAGCCCAAGCTGTTGCGGGTGCTGGAGAACCGCGAGTTCAAGCGCGTCGGCGGCGCTCGCACGCTGCGAAGCGACTGCCGCGTCGTCGCTGCGACCAACCGGGATCTGCGTCAGATGGTCAACGAGGGCTCGTTTCGCGAGGATCTGTACTTCCGGCTCAGCGTCATTCAACTGCATCTGCCGCCGTTGGCTCAGCGCCCCGATGACATCCCGCTTCTGGTCGACCACTTCCTCGAGGATGTCGCCGAGCGCCGCCCCGACAAGCAAAAGGTGCGCCTGACCGCCGACGCCATGGACAGCCTGATGGGCCACGCGTGGCCGGGCAACGTGCGCGAGCTCAAGAATGTAATCGTGCGCGCCGCCAGCCTCTGCAGCGGCAATGCGGTGGAGCGCTCCGACCTGCAGGTTGGCGGCCCCGGGCTCTCCAACGCGCGCTCGTCGTCGTCGGCCGGCTCGTCGGGTCCGGCGCTGGCCGACGGCCCCGGGCCCGGCGCCGCCGCCCGGTTCACCGTGGACTTATCCCGCGAATATAAGGACGCCAAGGCCGACCTGCTCGACCAATTCGAGCACGTCTATCTCGAGCGAATCTACGCCGAAAACGACGGCAATATCTCGCAATCCGCCCGTGAGGCCGGCATCACGCGCTATCACATGCGTGAGATGCTCAAGAAACACGATTTGAAGTGAGGTTTAGGGTTTGGGAACGGCTCGAGACGACGGTCCCCAAGCCCCAAGCCTGCAGTTATTCGTCGTCCTTGCAGAGTCGGGAGTGCTCGGAGGGGACCGGCCAGCCCTCCAAAAAGAGCGGCAGGCGTGCGTCGTAGTGCTCGTAGGTGGCGTGGGCGAGTCCGATGAGGTTGGGCGCGTCGGACAGCTCGAGGCGACGATGAATGAAGCCGCGCGCCTCCAGGCACATGGCATGCTCGATGGGGTTGTCGAAGTCAACCAGGCGCTCGACCGCACGATCGAGGGCGCGCAGGGCCTTCTTAGGGTTGCCGCGTAGCAACTCCCAGCGCGACTCCAGCCGACGCACTTCGGCGTAGGTGCGCACGGGGGCTTGTCCGAGCTTTCCCTGGAGCGCGCGGATGGTCTCTTTGAGTCGCTGGAGAGTCTCGGTCGGCCGGTGTTGGATGAGCGCTTGCTCGCGCTCGGCGAGGGCGGCCAGCGCCTGGCCCAAGCTGAGTTGGTGGATGATCTGGGCGCGAGGCTCGCTCATCAGCCGGCTGCGGCGCATCTGCTCGGCGAGCACGTCGAGCTGGCCGGCGGCGACCTCCGGGCGGCCCAGCGCGATGTTCAGGCGCGCTTCCACACGCGCCAGCCACACCTTCGCCATGCTGGTCGGGGTGTCGTCGAGCAGCCGGTGGCAGTCCTCGAGCAGTCTCTCGACGTGCGCCGTACGGCCCTGCAAGAGGTAGACGTCGATGAGCACCCGGAAGGCCAGAAACGACACATAGAGATCGCCCCGGGCAAAATGCAGCAACTGACGGCTGACGTAGTCGGCTTCGTCCAGCCGCGCCTGGTCGAGCAAGAGCTGGGCGTGGGTCAGCTTGAGCTGGTAGCGGTGGCGAAGCTGGCGCTTGCCGGCGCTGCGAAAGTACTTCGTCGCCATCAACAGGCGCTTCTCGGCCTCATCGAATGAGCCCATCTTCCGGTGATGGTTCGTCCCGACGATTTCCGTCAGCCCGCGAAGCTCCCATTCGGCGCTCTGCTCGAAGAGGCTCGACGCCTCCGACAGCCAGTTTTCGATGCGTTGAGGCCGCTTCCATCCGCCCGCGATCACCGCGTCTTGGGCCAGGTAGAGCCGGTCGAGGCCGAGCAAAGTGGCGTCGGCGCTCTTCTCGGCCAGCGTGGACAGGCTGGTGCGCAATCGGCAGACCGCGTCCCATTCGAGCATGTCACCTGCGTCGACGGCCAGACGGTACATCTCGGCGCGCAGCGCCTGTGTCTGGTCGAGGGCGTCGACGCGCGCCTCGTCGAGCTTGTCGGTCCACCGGCTGGTCGCGACCAGGGCTCGATCCTTGACCTCACCGAGCAGCGACAGCAGTCCACCCTGCTCGAAGGACACCCCTACGATAGACAGTGCCCGCTCGAGCGTCTCACGGGCTCGCGCGTGGTGCGCGGCGTGCAAACTCGACTCGAACTCTCGGCATAGAAGCCGCGCGCGCCTTGGGTCGTCCTCGGTGTGACGGACGACCTCGTGATACAGCTCGGCCGCTTCGGCGAAACGGTGGGCCAAAAACTCCATGCGCGCGTGTTCTGCGCGCGGCACCAGATCCGGCGACATGCTCGTGTGGCCGGCATGGTTGCTCAGCCATCGCCACAGCTTGGCGGCGCGGTTATAGGCGAAGCGACCCTCGGCGGCTCGCGCGGCGCGAATCGCCGAGTCGGCCGCCTCACGGTCCAGGCCGCCGCGCAGCAGATACTCGAAGCGCAACTCCTCGGCCCCCGGCCAGCATCGCTGCAAGCCCTCGGCGGTGCGCCGACACAGGTGGGCGTAGCGCTGGTCGCGAAGCTCGTCGAGGATATGGCGCCGGTAGATATTGTGGGCGACCGTGTAGGCGACCTCCCAGTGGTGAGACTCGACCGGCTGGATAAAGCGCGCCTCGACCAGGCTATTGATGGCGTCTCGGGCGGTGTTCTCGACGGACTTCGAGCTGTGAAACTCCTCGTTGAGCATCGTCGAGATGATCGTGCGGGCCAACGGAATGGAGGCGACCGAGAGCACCTCGAGCACGAAGCGCTCGCGGCGGTTGAGCGCCTCGATGCGCTTCTGGAGGACCTCGGTCAGCTTCTCGGTGACCGGGGAGGCGTCGTCCGGATGGCCGGCGACGAACTCCTCGATCTCCGCGACGGTGGCCTCATCGGGCTGCATGTCGTGGATGAGCTCTTCGAGCAGCAGCGGATTGAACTCGCCGGTTTTGAGCACGCGGCGCTGGTCCTGCAGCGAGAGGTGCGAGCCCGCCGAGATGACGTATTCGCGCGCCTCATCTTTGGAAAACCCGCTCACGTCGAACCACTGGACCGGGCCGGGGGCCGACTCGAGGCCGCCGTCCAGCGGGTGGTCGCCGGTGGGATCGCGGTCGCCGAGCCAGGTGCCCAGCACCATGCAACGCAATCCGTTGGGCTCGCCGATCAGGTCGAGCAGCAGCGCGCTGGTATCCCAGCTCGCCCAGTGCAGATCGTCCATGAGCAACAGCAGCGGGCGCTGGGTGGACAGCCGCTTCAACAGGCTTCGAAAGCTGTCGATGGCGTCGAGCCGGTCGAGGTCACGGACCGGCGGGTCGTCCTCGAAGCGCAGCACGGGGAAGAGCGTGGCCGCCTGGCGTCTGCAGGCGTCGGCCTTTTGCTGCAACTCCTCGGGCAGCTCCAGGAAGATGTCGGCCAATTGCGCGGCGATCTCGTCCCAGCCCTGATAGATCAGTGACTCGCGATTGTAGCACTTGCCGGTGAGCACCAGCCATCCGCGCCGCGAGGCGAGGTAGGACACCGCCTGGGAGATGGCCGTCTTGCCCACGCCGGCCGGCCCGCTCAGCATCGACACGCCGAGGCGTTTGCGCTGGTAGCTTTGCTTGATCTCGGCCAACACGTCGTCGACCAGCTCGGAGCGGCCGAAGAAAAACTCCTGCTCGGGCACGGCTGACGGAGGAATGTCGACCGCATAGGACTCCGAGTACTCCACCAGCTCGCGTATATCGGACAGGCTCGGGCGACGCTTTGGGTTCTTGTCGAGCAGCCCGTGAATGATGTCCGCCCAGGAGGCCGGGCAATGCGGTTCGATCTCCGACAACGAGCGCGGCTCGGCCTCGAGCTGCTGCTCGCGGATTTGGTGCGGCTCGCCGCCGAACGGTTTCTCGCCGCAGATCGCCTCGAAGAGCACGCAGCCAAGCGCGTACAGGTCGGCTTCAGCGCTGGCCTCGTCGAGCCCCAGCGTCTCGGGGGCGCGGCAGGCATAGGTCTGGATGAGCATTTCATCCGCAGGCGCCTCGGTCGGCTGGTTGGCCGCGCGGGGCACAGAATGCTCGTCTAAACGAGACGATTCGGCTCCGGGGGGCGAGTCGGCGTCCACAGCCGTCTCATCACGCTCGTCAGTCTCGTCAGTCTCGTCAGTCTCGTCAGTCTCGTCAGCCTCGTCAGCCTCGTCAGTCTCGTCAGTCTCGTCAGCCTCGTCGACGAGCAGATCGAGCTCCTGGAGCAAGCCGTAGTCGGTGAGCACGACGCGCCCGCCCGGATCGACCAGGATATTCTGCGGCTTGAGGTTTCCGTGCTGCTTGCGGAAGCGATGCAGATGTTCGAGCGCGTCGACCACCTGGGGGAGCACCCGCTCGAGGCGCAGAAGCACCAGGTCCAGACCGACCTCCACCGGCTGGGAGCCTTCGGCGGCCAGCTCGGCGATGATATCTGCTGCCGACTCCTCGTCGGCCACCGCCGTTTTTCCGGTCTCGACGATGTCGATGAGCTCGACGGTCTCGCTGACGAGCTCATCACTGGTGGTCGTCTCGCCGGTGGTCGTCCCGTCGGTGGTCGTCCCGTCGGTGGTCGTCCCGTCGGTGTCGGTTTCGCCGGTGTCGGTCTCGCCGGTGTCGGTCTCGCCGGTGTCCGGGCCATCTGCGGAGGATGCACTGCCGGTCGCCTTGTCCCCGGCCGGCTCGCCGGTCGTCGCCGCCTCCGAGTCCGGCTCGCCCCCATCGGAGGGCGCTGCAGACGGGGCCTCGCCCGTAATGGGGGCCGAATCGGAGTCGACGTCAATGGGGCCGCTGGGAGGGGCTTGGTCGGCATCGGCCAGCCGTTCGTCGGAGGCCTCTTCGCGGATCTCGAGCGCCCCGAGTTCCTCCGCAGTGGGCGGCTGCTCCAGATACGACAGCAGATCGCGTCCGTTGACGAACTCCCCGATCAGATACGGCGAGTCATCGCGGTCGAGCAGCTCGACATATCGGGCCAGATGGGGGTGGTCGAGGCGGCTGAGCGCCTCGAATTCGCGCCGAAACCGGTCCCAATCGCGCGCAACGGCGTGCACGAGGCGCTTGGCCGCCACCGGCTGGCCGGTGGTGCGGTCGAGTGCCTCGAATACCACCCCGAGGAGCCCGGTGCCGACCGTTCGGATCAGCTCGTAGCGCGGGGTGAGTTCGTATGTGGCGGTGTCATCCACTGAACGATTCATTACAAAAGACTCATTCGTCGAACGCCGACTCGTCGTCAGCTAGCGTCCACGCTTTGGGGAACATGCTTCGCAGCTCGCCGGTCGGGCCTTCCTGGGCGGCCAGAAATCCAACCCCGAGGACAACCTCCTCGACGCGGGCGAGCACGTAGCCCGTGCCGGTACAGGACGTGGCCTGCTCGGCGGTCAATATAACGACCTCGCGGCTCAAAAACGCGTCGGTTTGCTCGTGGTCGAGGCTGACCGCGTTTCGCGTCGCTTGGCCGCCAAAGGCCATGGCCGCAGCGGTCGTGAGCTTCGGGAAGCGCATACGCGTTCTCAAAAAGCTCATCCCGATGATCTGCGGCGCCGGGCTCTGCGGCGGCATGTGGCCCTTGGGCACCAGATGCAAAGCGTGCTTGCTCGGGCGGATTACAAAAAAATCGTCGAAGGCGGTGTTGGGGATGCCAAACCGCTCCTCGACAATGCTCAGCCAAGGGTCGCGATCCACGAACTCCACGTGATGTTCGAGCGCCTCGCAACTATCAGATAAGTCGGCCATCGTCACACCTCTGCGGTCTTTTCGAGCAGCACGGCGAAGAAGCCGCCGGTGTCGTTTTGATGGGGCCAGATACGCATGGCGTTGGACATCTCGTCGCTGAATTGGCGCTGTCTCCAGCCGGTCAGTCCCGGGGCGCAGCGCAGGCCCTCGATGCGCGCGGGCAGCAGCCGCAAAGCCGTGCCAAACTCATCGAGGACGTCGGAGACGATGCACTCGTTCTCCTCGGGCGCATAGGTGCATGTCGAGTAGACGACGCGTCCGCCTACGCGGCAGCGCTGGACCGCCTTTCGCAGCAGCGCTCGCTGCGTGCCCGCGAGTCGGGAATCGTAATCAGTCGATAGTTTTTCAATCGCCTCGGAGTGCTTGCGCGTGGTGCCCTCGCAGCTGCACGGGGCGTCGACCAATATCTTGTCGAAACGGCCACTCTCAGGAGGATAATTGGCTCCATCATAGGCCGTCACACTGACGTTGGCCAACCCGAGCCGGTCGATGGTGCGTCGCAGCGCACGGATGCGTCCGTAGCTTCGGTCGTTGGCAACCAGCGTGCCGCGATTGTGCATGGCCATGGCCAGTTGGGCGGTCTTGTTGCCGGGAGCCGCGCACATATCGAGCACCCGATCATCGGACGTCGCCGCGAGCAGCACCGGCGGAATCAACGAGACCTCCTCCTGGACGTGATAGAGCCCGGCCACATATTCGAGCCGGTTTCCGGGGCTGACCTGTGGGGGCAGCCGAAACGCCCCGGGGTACCAATCGACCGGATCGGCTGCCCATCCGCCGGCCTCCATCAATTCGGATAGCCGCTCGGGCCGAGTGCGCAGGGTATTGGTCCACACACAGACCGGCAGCGGGCGCGAGAGCGCCTGGGCGAACCCCTCCCAATCCCCCACGATCGAGCGGTAGCGCTCGAGGGGTGCGAGTTGTCCGGCCGATGCAGTCGTAGACTCCAAAAGGCTCCTAAGCGTTGAAGTAGCCGCCGCGCTCGAGCAGCGTGCGAACCCGCGTCAGCGGCAGCCCGACGATGGCTGTATAATCATCGCCGCGAAGCGCGCGAAATAAGCGAATGCCACCCGCTTCGATCTTATAAGACCCGGCACAGTCCAGCGGCTGGTCTTCGGCCACGTAAGCTGTGATCTCCTCGTCGGTCAACGTACGCATTTGCATCTCGTAGTCGACGACGTCTTCGAATAGCTTGCCCGCCGGAGACAGCAGCGCGACCGCTGTGATGAGCCGGTGGGTTTTGCCGCTCAGCTCGGCGAGTTGAGCGCACGCGCTGGGCTCGTCGCCCGGCTTCGAGAAGCGCTTCTCGCCGAGGGCGATCACCTGATCGGCGCCGATAATCCAGGTGTCGGGGCGCATCTGGGCGACTCGTCGTGCCTTCTGTCGTGCCAGCCGGCCGGCGAGCGCACGAGGCGCTTCCTGTGCGGCGGCGGATTCGTCGATATCCGCCGGGCAGATGTCGAAGGACAGACCCAGCCGCCTCATCAGACGCTGTTTATATTGAGAGCCGGAGGCCAAGACGATCTCGGACATGACAACCTTTCGGGCTCGGGGCCGTGATTGAATAGAATCGGGCCCGGCAGCCGCACTGCGGCCCGGGTAGTGAGTGACAACGATTCGTCGGGGTCGCGCATTTCGCCCGATATGCTTATGTTGAGGATTGGGCCGTGCGCCAATCTTCGTTAGACTCGACTATCTGAACGCAGCGATTCTGAACTCGACACAGAGAGCCTACCATGACCGAACGCAACGTGCTGCTCGATCGCCTCAACGATGTCCACTCTTTCCCGGGGCCCTTTGTCTTCAAGGTCATCGGTACCAATTCGGAGCAATTCATCTCCTTGGTCGTCGAGACGACCGCCGAAGCGCTCGGAAGGGCAGTCGACCCGGATATCTCTACCCGGGAGAGTTCTGGCGGCAAGCACCTATCGGTGACCATGTCGGTGGAGGTCAAAGACGCCGAGAGCGTACTCGACGTCTATGCAGCGCTAAGAGAACTCGAGGAAGCCAAGTTCATTCTTTGAGGCGCCGCCTTTGGGGGAGCTAGAAGAGGTCGGGCTCGGCACTGTCGTCGGCGGACTCGTCGTCGACGGGCTCGTCGTCGGCGGGCTCGTCGTCTAGAGTCTCTACGGTAGGACCTTCGGACGGAGCGATCTCGTCTTCCGATGAGGCACCCAGATCGTAGAAGTCCCAGGCGAATAGGCCCGCCCCGGAGGCGAACGCCGCTGCACTGAGCCCGTACAGGAGGTTAGCTCCGAACTGTTCGTTGCGGCCTTGCTCGACCATCTTCTCGTTGACGCCGCCGAGCGCCTGTTGCTGGCTCTGCAGCTCGGAGTGGGTGTTGCTCGCCTGCATGCCCATGACGATGCCTCCGACGAGCAAGCCCGCCGAAACTCCCGCCAGCCCGTACGATGTGCTCCGGAGCAGGTTCTCCTCGCCGCCCGACATTCCGGACAGCGGAATCAGCATGCGCGTGGTCTCGCCGCCGGCGACGTCGACGCGGCCTTTCCAGCGCGCGTCGTCGCTGCCTTCGACCGTGATATCATGAGCGCCCGCCGGCAGGCTGATCGGCCCGTCCAGCGGAAGCTGCCAGGTTCCCTGGCCAGCCACGGTCATCGTTGCAGATCGCTGGTCGGTGGTGAGTGCCAGCCGGCCGGGCAGGTCGAAGGACAGCGAAGTCTGCTGCTCGGCCTCGACCTCGAGGCTGCGCTCGATGGGGGACATGCCCTCCGGGCGGGCGGTCACTTTATGGCTGCCTGCGAGAATGGAGATCGTGCAGGGGGTCTGGCAGCGCGGCTGCGACTCGTCGTCGACGTAGATATCGATGCCCTCGCTGGTGGCGCTGACCTCGACATTGGCCATTTGGGCGGCCATCTCCTCTTGAATTTCGATGATCGACTCGACGACCTCGTCGGCGTTGGAGGCGTCGGGCAGCTCATTGAGGTAGGTCTGGAAGTATTGCTCGGCCTTCTTGAGCCGATTGGCCCGCCAATAGGCCCGGCCTACGTTGTACAGCAGTTCGCTTCGGCCGGATAGATCGTAGGCGTCCTCGAAAGCCCGGGCGGCCTCGAGAAAGTCCTCGTCCTCGTAGAACGCCTTGCCCTCGCGAAAACGCTTCTTGGCCTGCTCGATATCCTCAGTGGTTTGAGCACTGGCGGTCGAAACCTGCGCAGACGGCGCCAGCGTCAGCACTCCGGCACATACGGCCACAGCCAACAAGAAGGCGAACGTCGAAAGGCACTTGTCGTAGATGGGCTTGCCCTTCATGGATACCTGCTCAGTACGGACTTGATTATGTGTGGACCCGTCTTGCATGACACTTCTCTATGATTACCAACCGGGGTCGATAATGTCCTCGGATTCTTCGTCCTGCTCGTCGTCCGACTTCTCCGGCGCTTCAGCCGGCTCGGCGTCATCGTCACCAAAGAGCGAATCGGACTCTTCGGCCGGCGGCGGCGACTGGCCTGACGAACTCTTTCCGTTGATCGTCGGACTTTCGGGCTCGGATTCGGGCTCGGGTTCGGGCTCGGGCTCGGGCTCGGGCT
>CAYLTX010000044.1:0-27482 GCA_964386725.1 uncultured Bradymonadales bacterium
CGCGGATGTGGCAGAGTCGCGGCGAATACATGCTTGCTCGAATTGTGTTCGGTCCCCTATGACGGGGGCGACTTTTTAAATGCCCCCGGCCAAATTTTGCGGTGCGCTGGCGGCGCCGACGAATACGGAAGATTCGGCGCCGGCGAGACGTTTGTCAGGTAGGCACCACTTAGACCCACCACGTATCAAGAGCTAAACTATCAAGGCTTGACCATGACCGATAAAATGACCAATGGCGACAACTCTCCAGGCGACGAGGGGAAGGAACGTTCCTACGCCATCGTGTGCGATCTGTGCGGAAGCGACGCAGAGGTGCCCTTCCGGCCGCGCAAAGGCGAGGACGTATACTGCCAGGATTGCTTCAAATTCAAAAAGACCGACGTGCGCCGCAAGCGCCACAAGTCCTCACCCCGCAAGAAGCACGGCACGCGGGTGAGCTTCGAGATCATCTGCGCCCAATGTGACAAAGAGGAGACCCTCGACTACGTGCCCAAGGGCGTCTCGCTCAAGGACGCGCTGTGCTCCGAGTGCGTGCGAACCACCTACGGCGACGAGTCGCGCTGGGCGAAGGTCAAAGACGAGAAGGACGAAGAGCAAAAACACGAGTGGGAGATTTCTTGTGTTGATTGCGGTCGTGAAGACTATTTGAAATTCCCGCCCAACCCCGACAAGGAGTACCGCTGCGTGCGCTGTTATCATCTGCAGGAAGCGCCGTCGCCGGAGCGTCTGGAGGGCAAAAAACGGGTGGGTCGCGCTGTATATATTCGCAAGAGTGATGGTGAATCTTAATTTTTGAGGCGGCACGCCACTGTGGAAGTAATCACCAGCCTGGACTGGCAATCTGTCCAGTACATCTTGATTTCCCTGGGGCTAGGGGCGGTGGTCGGCCTCGAGCGCCAGAGCCACTACGTCGAAGAGAGCGAGCACGAGGCCATCGGTGTGCGCACCTTTGCGCTGGCCAGCCTCTTGGGAACGATCTCGGCGATCGCCTCCGAGAGCGGCTTCCCGGCGATGGTCTATATCACCGGGGTGGGCTACTTCTTGATGGTCGTCGCCTACCTGATCTTCGAATATCGCGAGCGCCAGACCGTCCCCGGCATCACCACCGAGGTGGCGCTGCTGATGGTCTTCGTCCTGGGGGCGCTGGTTCCCTTCGATCCGCTGTTTGCGGCGGCGATGGGCGTCATCGTGGCGGCGATCTTATCGGTCAAGCAGTATACGCATCTGCTCGTCGACAAGCTCAGCCAGCAGGAAATCCTGGCGACGATGAAGTTCCTCTTGGTGCTCGTCGTCTTGCTGCCCATCCTGCCCGACGAGGCGATCGGGCCGGCCGGCATCTACAACCCCCGCGAGCTCGGCTACCTGGTCGTGTTGATCAGCGGCATCAGCTTTGTGGGGTATTTCGCGATCCGCTTTTTGGGCAAGCGCCGGGGCATCTCGGTGACCGGGGCGCTGGGTGGGCTGGCGTCGAGTACGGCGGTGACCCTGGCGATGTGCCACCGGGTCACCGAGTCCAACGATGACCGCGCGGTGCGTCTGGCTGCGACCTTCGCCATTCTCATCGCCAACGCGATCATGTCGATCCGGGTGACCGTCGAGGTCGCCGCGGTCAACTCGCAAATGCTCGAGGTGCTGCTCATCCCGATCATCGCCATGTCCGTGCCCGGGGCGCTGGTCGCCGGCTGGCTGTGGTTCAAGCTGACCCGATCGGCCACCGAGGAGGAGCCCGAGCCGACCGAGGAGGCCGCCGAGGACGAACTGGACATCAGCAACCCGTTTCGGTTGGGGCCGGCCATCAAATTCGGGCTGCTCTTCTTGCTGATCATCGCCGTGGTCCACCTGGCTCGCGAATATTTCGGCAGCTCGGGCACCTACGTCGCCGCGCTGGTCAGCGGACTGGCCGACGCCGACGCCATCAGTATCGCGGTCGCGCGTATGGAGGAGTCCGGCGAGTTGTCCAGGGTCGTGGCCACCCGCGCCATCGTCATCGCCATCCTGGCCAATAGCTTCGTCAAGGCGGGGATCAGCGCGTTTCTGGGCTCGAGAAAACTCGGACTTTATGTCACCGCCGGGCTGTTACCAATGTTGATCTCCGGTGGCGTGGCCTTGTTCTTTATTGGCTAAGCAGCCCAACTCAGCATCCGCCTGATTGACACATTGCGTTTCCACGCACTAGATTCTGCAGCGTTATAAACCCCGTTCTTTCCGAGCCGTTTTGATGACACAGACCACTGAGCAGACCCCGCAAGTCGACGACGCCCTCTACAACTCGTTTAGGTCGGCCACCTTTGTCGACAAGACCGACGAAGGCCTGGTCTTCGAACTCGAGGGCGGCCAGCGTGCGCTGGTCGAGCTCGACGAATTCGAGAAGCCGCCCACGTTCGAGGCCGGCGAGGAATTCGAGCTTTTGGTCGAGCAGCCCCGCGGCGATATGTGGCAGGCCTCGCTTCGCAAGGCCGAGCACCTTCGGCTGTGGGAGCAAATCGACCAACTGGCCGACAAGGGCGCCATCGTCGAGGGCGATATCATCAAGCCCAATAAAGGTGGGCTGTCCATCGATATGGGCCTGCGCGCGTTTTGCCCGCGCAGCCACATCGACATCCACCGGGTCGACGATGCCTCTCCGTACGTGGGGCGCACCGAGAACTTCCAGATCATTCAATTCGACAAGGACCGCTGCAACGTGGTGCTGAGTCGTAAAAAGGTCATCGAGAAGGAGCGCAAAAAGGAGAAAAAGCGCACCATCGAGCAGCTCGAGGCCGGCCAAGTCTTCACCGGCGTGGTCCGAAATATCAAAAAATACGGCGCGTTCGTCGACATCGGCGGCATCGACGGCCTGTTGCACGTCTCCAATATGAGCTGGGGCCGTATCGACCATCCCTCGGAGCTGGTGCGCCCCGGCGACGAGATCAAGGTCGTCGTGCTCGACTACGACAAGGACCGCGACCGCCTCAGCCTGGGCCGAAAGCAGCTGTTGGACGATCCCTGGACCGACGTTCGGGAGAAGTTTTCCGAAGGCCAAGAAATCAGCGGAAAGGTGGTCAGCCTGGCCGACTTCGGCGCGTTCGTCGAGATCGCCCCCGGCCTCGAAGGCCTGGTCCACGTCACCGAACTATCCTGGACCGACCGCATCCATCATCCGCGCGATGTGCTCGCCATCGGCCAGGACGTCAAGGTCAAGCTGATCGGCATGGACATCGAGAATCGCCGCTTGAGCCTGTCGGTCAAGCAGCTCGAGGCCAACCCCTGGGAGCAGCTCACCGAAGAGCTGGAGACCGGCGATGTGGTCAAGGGGCCGATTCGCAATATCACCGACTTCGGCCTCTTCGTGGAGGTCAAGCCGTCCATCGAAGGCCTGGTGCATGTCAGCGACTTCTCGTGGACCGAGAAGATCGACGACCCGCGCGAGCATTATAAGGTCGGCGACGAGGTCGAGGCGAAGGTGCTCGACATCGACGTCGACAACCAGCGCCTGGGCCTGGGCATCAAGCAGCTCGACCGCGATCCGTGGTCGAAGGCCGCCGAGGTCGCCAAGCCGGGTAAAAAGGTCGAGGTGACCATCACCAAATTGACCGATTTCGGCGCGTTCGCCGAGATCGTCGAGGGTGTCGAGGGTCTCATCCACATCTCCGAGCTCGCCGCCGAGCGCGTCGAGAACGTCCACACGGTGGTCAGGCCCGGCCAGACCGTCGAGGTGCTGGTGGTCAGCTTCGATCGCGCCAACGAGCGCATCGGCCTATCGCTCAAGCGCGATACGCTCGAAGAGGAGCAGACCATGCGCGAATATGTCGAGGAGGACGGCGCGACCGCCAAGCTGGGCGACATCCTTCGCGACCGCCTGGGACTCGGCGAAGAAGAGGTCGAAGAGACTGAAGAGACCGGCGAGGCTGAAGAGGCCGAGGAAGCCGAAGAGACCGGCGAGGCTGAAGAAGCCGAAGAGGCCAGCGACGCCGAAGAGACCGGCGAGGCTGAAGAGGCCGAGGACGCCGAAGAGGCCAGCGAGGCTGAAGAGGCCGAGGAAGCCGAAGAGACTGGCGAGGCTGAAGAAGCCGAAGAGGCCAGCGACGCCGAAGAGACCGGCGAGGCTGAAGAGGCCGAGGACGCCGAAGAGGCCAGCGAGGCCGAGGAAGCCGACGACGCCGAAGAGACTGAAGCAGCCGACGACGCCGAAGAAGCCGACGACGCCGAAGAAGCCGAAGAGACTGAAGAAGCCGACAACGCCGACGACGCCGAAAAAACCGACGATCAGTCCTGATATTCGTCGCGTAATTCCTCGAGGTACGCGCGTTCCTCGGACGATAACTCATCGTCGTCCAAGCCGCCGGCGACACCCTTGGTGGCGTCGGCGTCTTTGCGTCTGGCCGAGATAAACCAGATCGCGGCCAAAAAGCACACCAGCCCGCCGCCAATCACACCCAGCAGCGTATAATTGTCCTCGGCAGGGGGCTCGACCAGGCGAAACTCCTCGCCGTATTTGTCGATGATCGCGTCTTTGATCGCCTCTTTGTCCTTGCCTTGGCGGGCGAGGTCCTGAATCTCACGGCGAACGTCTGCGGCCCCGCCGGACGGGCACATCGCCAACGTCTTACCCGGGCAGTACGGGCTCTCGATCTCCTGGCTGATCTGGCTGCTGAGGCTGGAGACCTCTCCGGAGCTGGGCTCGGAGGAGCCTCCCTGCTGCGCCAGCGCGGGTGCGGCGGTGCCCAAGGAGATGAGCAGAGCGGCGCAGGCGAGCCGATTGGACCACGTTGAGAAAGCTGCAGACATGGGGTTCACTGGGTTGAAAGGTAAGTGTTCGGACGTTGTTCGAGTGCCATCGCGCAGCAAGACATTCGGCGGTGCTAGTCAGGGCTAGAGGCCTGGGTCTTGGGGAAAGCCAACCTCACGCCCCAGGCCCCAAGCCCATTGGCAATCACTGCCCATCGGGGCGCAAACAATACGACAGTCATGATACCTGCGTTATGCTACTTACTTAACTCCGCAGTGACGTCGTCGGTGCCCAGCCAGCCGCGAAGCAGCTCGCGAGCCTCGTCGGAGGCGTCGTCGCGGGTGCAGACGCGGTAGGTGTCGGGCGGCGTCGAGCCGAGCTCGACGTTATACTCGCGGAGCTCTCCGCGGCGAAAGAGGTGGATGTCGATGCTGTCGCCGGGGGATTTGTCTTCGACGAGCTTCGAGAGGTTGTCCCCCGTGACTTTCCAACCATCGAGGGCGACGATTTCATCCCCGGCATATACACCATGGGCGTGTGCGGGGCTTCCGGTGGGGACGTATTTGACGCGGGGGGGCCCGTCGCCTGCCTCGGTGCTCACGCCCAGCCACGCTTTCTGCTGTTGGGTCTCGCGCTCTAAGCGCAGCCCCACCGGCTCGAGAAATTCGTTCCAGGGAAGCTCGGCGGTGCCGCGGATGTAATCGTCGAAGAAGTCGCCCATATCGGCGCCGGTGACCTGGGCGACGATTTGCTCGTAGGAGCCCTCCGGATAACCGCGGTCGCCGGCCAGATAATAATGCTCCCAGAGATGGCGCAGCACGTCGTCGAGGCTGCGCTCACCGCCGGTGACCTGGCGGATGCGCAGGTCGAGCAGCGCACACACCAGCTCGCCTTTGAGATAGTAAGAGACCGTCGAGTTTCGGGTGTGCTCGTCGGCCCGGTACAGCTTGATCCAGGCGTCGAAGCTGGCGTCCTCGAGCGAGTGCAATTTGCGCCCGGGGACGTGCTCGTATTGCTTGATACGCTGCAGGAGGCGCTCGAGGTAGCCCTCGGCGTCGAGGATCTCGGCGCGCAACAGCCCGTAGGTGTCGTAGTAGCTGGTGATGCCCTCGACCGTCCACAGATCCCGGGTATAATTTTCCTTTGCGTAGTCAAAGGGACCGAGGTTCGCCGGCCGGATGCGCTTGACGTTCCAGGCGTGGAAGTGCTCGTGGCAGGCAAGCCGCAAAAAATTGATATACCCGTCATCGAGGTCGTCATCGTCCGACGGGCGGAACCGGTCGTGCGGGTAGATGAGCGCGGTCGAATTGAGGTGCTCGAGCCCACCGCCGGCGCCGTCGCTGAGCAGCGTGATGAACAGATAGTCGTCGTAGGGCAGGCTGCCGAAGATCTGTCGATTGGCCTCGACGATCTTGGGCAGGTCTGTCTCGAGCATGTCCCGATCGTAGTTGCCGCGCCCCCAAAAGACCATCTCGTGGGGTTTATTGTCGACATCGAAGGCGAGCCGATCATGGTCGCCCATCTCGACCGGCGAATCGAAGAGGACGTCGAAGTTTGGGGCCACGAAGCGGTGTTTGGAGCGGTCCAGGGCGGTCAGGCCGGTGTAGACCTGCCAGTCGTAATCGTCGGGGGGGACCACTTCGAGCTCGACCTCTTCATCCTCGCGGCCGGGCGGATATAGATATAGCGCGACACCGGTGAAGAAGCCGTGGCTGTCATCGAGGTGGTTGGCGCGTACGTTCAGATCGTGGGCGAACACCTCGTATTCGACCACCAGCGAGCGGCAAAGGGTGGTGTCCACACGCCAAGTATTTTTGTCTGTTTTTTGGACGCGTCGAGGATCGCCATCGTCGCCGGTGGCGCGAAGGCGCTGGACGTGGCGTGAATACTCCCGGACCAGATAACTTCCGGGGCTCCACACGGGCATCCTCAAATCGAGTTGCTCGTCGTCACCGAGGGCGTCGATTTCGAGACGAACGCGGTACAGATGGTCGTGGGGATTGGGGGCCGAGACCTGAAAGCGGATCAGAGCACTCATTTGGGGGACTCGTCGACGAGGAGAGGTCAGTTGCTCATGGATGGCTCTTACCTCAGCCGCGCGCAATTTTGAAGAAGCCCACGCCAAGAGTTGCCGGTTTGGGGCCCGGGCCGGGCCGATTGGCCAGACAGCGAACTGGAAGTTTGGCGAGTCAGACTTAACTTCCGAAGGATGACTATCCAGTGGGGACTCCCTCCGGGGAGCACTCGAACAGATGGCAAGCAAATATGTCGACCGAAGGCACCAACGACGCTCCCGATCCGGGGCGGCCCGGCGTGTCACCAGGTAGTCTCGGAAGTACACCCTGGGCACATACAACTGAGGACACGTTCTTCGACTCCGGTGCCCCGCTGCAGCGCGCGCTGGCCGCCGGCGGCATCGGAAGTTGGAAGATCGACTTCTGCGAGCGCCGGGTCACGATCAATGCACAGGATGCGCGCATCCTCGGGCTGGACCCGGGCCCCCGAGAGCTGTCTCTCGAGGAGTTTACGAAGTTGATCCATCCCGGCGACCTGCGGATGGTCGCTCAGCAATACTGGAACGCGGGCCGCGATGCCGAAGATTTCCGGGCCGAATTTCGAATCGTGCGTCCCGACGGCGAGATCCGCTGGCTCGAAGCGCTGGGCGGCTTCTTGCGCGACGACGCCGGCGAGATGCGCTGCGTGTTGGGGATCCACGTCGACATCACCGAGCGCAAGCGCACCGAGCAGCAGTTGAGGCGCCTGGAGACGCGGAGGTTGTTGGCGGTGGAGGCGGCCGATGTGGGCGATTGGGAGTACGACGTCGTGCGCGATGAGGCGTTTTGGTCGCGAAAGGCGTGCGAGCAGATCGGGGTAGACTCGTCCAGTGAGCCCACTTTCGAAGAGGCGCTGGCGAATATCCATCCCGATGATCGACCCACGGTGAACGAAGCCGTCGACCGTGCTATTGATCCATCAGTCGACGATGACGTGTACCAAGCGGAGTTCCGTCTGGTTCATTCGGACGGGGAGATCGTATGGGTCGACTCCAGAGGTCACGCCATCTTCGAAGAGTCCAATGGAGGTCGACGCCCCACCTACCTTGTTGGGGCGATGGTCGACATCACCGAGCGCAAACGCGCCGAAGAGGAGCTTCGCGAGAACCGGCGGCGCCTCGAGACGTTGATCGAGAACCTGCCTGGCATGGCGTACCGGTGCCTCAACGCACGCGACTGGCCCTTCGAATTTGTCAGCGGCAGTGAGTTCGTATGCGGCTACGACTCCGAGGCGATTGCGTCGGGGGAGGTCGAGTGGGCCGAGCTCATCCACCCCGACGACCGCGATTGGCTGTGGGATGCGGTTCAAGACGCGCTGGCGGTTCGTGAGCACTTCGAGGTCGAGTATCGCCTCCAAAGTGTCGACGGAGACTACCGGTGGGTCTGGGAGCAGGGCTCGGGGGTCTTCGAGGGCGGCGACGTCGTGGCGCTAGAGGGGTTCATCACCGACATCACGGTCCGAAAAAGAGCCGAAGAGGAGCTTTACGAGGCGGACCAGCGCAAGAATAAATTTCTGGCGATGCTCGGCCACGAGCTTCGCAATCCGCTCATGGCGATCAATTCGGCGGCCGAGTTGATCGACCACCTCGACCTCGAACACCCGTTGGTCAGTCGCGCTCAGCGCATTATCGCGCGTCAGTCACGCCAGATGGCCAGGCTCATCGACGGCCTGCTCGACGTCTCTCGGATCACCCGCGGCAAGCTCGAGCTCGACTGCAGATCCGTCAATCTCGTCGAGGTGGTGCAAAACCTTCTCGAAGACCGCCAGGAGCAGTTGTCGAGCCGGCGTATCGAGATCACGGTCGATCCCGGGGTCGAGCAGCTGCTGGTCAACGCCGATCCGGTACGCATCAGCCAGGTCTTCGACAATCTCCTGGTCAACGCCATCAAATTCACCGATGAGAGTGACTCCATTCGCATCGGCGTGTCTCGACAAGGCGATGAGGCGGTCGTGTCGGTCCAGGATACCGGGGCCGGAATCGACGACGCGCTTCTGCCGCATATCTTCGAGCCCTTCCAGCAGGCTCCCCAGGATATCGCCCGTTCGAGAGGTGGGCTGGGGTTGGGCCTGGCGTTGGCACGGGAGCTGGTCGAACTCCACGGCGGGACCATCGAGGCGCGAAGCGAGGGGCTCGGTCAGGGCTCGCAATTTACCGTGCGGTTGCCTCTTCTCGAGTCCGCGCAATCCTCACCCGAGCTGGATCCGCCGACTCGGACTCGGCCGTGCAAAATCCTGCTCATCGAGGACAACCCCGACATCGTCGAGGTGCTCAGCCTGCAACTCGAGAGGGCCGGCTGCGATGTCCATTCTGCCTTCCACGCCGCCGAGGGGCTCGAGCTCTTGGACGAGATCGACCCGGATATCGTGCTGTGTGACCTCGGGCTTCCCGAGATCAGCGGCTATGCGTTCGCCGCCTCCGTGCGTGACGAGCGGGGCCTCGAGGCGCTTCCGCTGGTCGCCTTGACCGGCTACGGTGACCCGGAGACCCACCGGCGAACACTTAAATCCGGATTTGACGCCCACGTCGTCAAGCCGGTCGATATCGACCGGCTGCTGACCCTCTTCGATCGGCTGTGCCCCTTCCCCCCTCGCGATCAACCTTCGAGTCGCTCCCATTGACCCCACCGGATAGGTGAAATAGGTTTGCGGGCGTCAGGACTACGGACGGCCTTGTCCGCAAAACTACTGAATGGATAGGAGCGACATACGATGGGCGACCAAAATGACGGCGACCAGAATGCAGGCGACCAACAAGCCGGCGGTGAGTCTGCCATCGAGGCCAAGCTGCGTGACGGCGTCGACAAGCTCGACGACCAGATCGTCGCCGGCGACGTGCTGCTGACCGGGTTCCCGGGGTTTTTGGCCGAAAACCTACTCGGCCGCCTCGTCGAGTTGCAGCCCGAGGCGACCTTCTACCTGCTCATCCAATCCAAACTTCGCCAAAAGGCCGAGCAATCCCTCAGCCGCCTGGAGCGCGACCACCCCGGCTTCGAGGGCCGCTGGGAGCTGATCGAAGGCGACATCACCGACCGCTTTTTGGGCTTCGGAGAGCAGCGCTACCACGAGCTGGCCGACACCATCGAGACCGTCTGGCATTTGGCCGCCATCTACGATCTGGCCGTGCCCGAGCAGCTCGCCTACCGCGTCAACGTGACCGGGACCATCCACGTGCTCGACTTTTGCGAGGCGTGCGCTGACTTTCGCAGGCTCAACTATATTTCGACCTGTTATGTCTCCGGCGAGCGCGAGGGCATGATCTACGAAGACGAGCTCGACGAGGGCCAGGGCCACAAAAATCATTACGAGTCGACTAAATTCTGGGCCGAGGTCGAGGTCCAGCGACGCTCCCATCAGATCCCGACGGTGGTCCTGCGGCCGGGCATCGTCGTGGGCGACTCGCGCACCGGTGAGACCGCCAAATACGACGGGCCTTATTATCTGATGAAGCTGCTGCGTCGGGTGCCCGATTGGCTTCCGATGGTCAACGTCGGCAAAGGCGAGACGGTGGTCAACCTGGTGCCGGTGGACTTCGTATGCGACGCGATGTCCTTTTTGGGGCTCAAAGAGGGCATCGAGGGCCAGGTCTTCCAGCTGGCCGATCCCAATCCGATGCGCGCACGCGACCTCATCGCGCTGACGCTCGACGCCATGAATAAAGCGCCGGCCATCGCCAGCGTGCCCTCGGGGCTGGTCGACCTCGCCCTGCGCCGAGAAAAGATCGAGCAGATCGTCGGCATACCGCGCGAAGCGCTGACCTATTTCAATCACGACGCGCGCTACGACACCAGCAATACCCAGCGTGAGCTCAAAGAGACGGCCATTCGATGCCCGCATCTGTCGACATATTGGCAGACCCTGGTCGATTATTTCTTGCGCCATCCGGAGAAGGAATTCCTCGATGAGCGCCGTGTGTGACACCCGCTTGTTGTTGAATCCTAGTCGTGCGGTCACTATAGTACGGTTGCATAGCTCCCAATGGATTTTGCACCGGCGTTGTTGGCGATGTGTCTCACGCCGGTATGTCAGATAAACGGACCCTGCAATGATTCTGAGTCACTCGAACGTGCGTCGGCGCAATACCGTTCGCCTATTTGCTGTCGTCGCAGCGCTCATGCTCGCCTTGACCGGCTGCTCGGATGATACGGATAACGGCCCCGGCCAGGGGCTCGATGGCGGGGCGGACGTGGGGGTCGACGCCGAGGACGACTCCGGCCGACCCGATATCGTCGAAGACGGCGGCTCGGATATCGAAGACGGCGGCGGCGACGTCGAGCCCGATGTGATCGATACGCCCGATGCCGACGCCGACGGCGGGGACGACGAGGATACCGGCCCGGTCCCGCTTCGCATCGACAACGTCACCCCGCCCCGTGGCCCGGTCGACGGGGGCACGCCATTTGTCATCGAAGGCGCCGGCTTCACCTCCGAGACGGCCGTCTTTTTTGGCAGCCGCCAGGCCGAGGTCACACTTATCGACGGCAAGCTGGTCGGTGAGACCCCGGAGGGAGCCGGCCTGGGGTCGGTCACCGTCAAATTACTCGATCCCGATACGGGCGACGACACACTCGCCGGCGGGTTCACCTATACCGCGACGGTCGAGGTGACCTCGGTCACTCCGTCGCGCGTACCTTCTGAGGGCGGCGTCGAGGTTGCCGTCTATGGCCGGGGCTTCGACGACGACACCCGAGTGAGCTTCGGCGGCGAGACCGGCGTGCGTCACACGCTCATCGACCGCAATGAGATGCGGGTGGTCACTCCGGCGCACGCCGCCGGCGATGTGCATGTGCGAGCGACCAACCGTGACGGCACAGACGTGCTCTACGAGGGGCTGACCTACTTCGACACCCTGCAGATCGACGCGGTGCGCCCGGCCAGCGGCAGCACAGCCGGAGGCGACAGCGTCACTGTGTCCGGGACCGGTTTCGAGAACGGTATGACCGTCGAATTCGACGGCGCGCTCGCCCAACTCGACTCGGTCAACGCGGCGGGCACCGAGGCCGAGGTGGTCACACCTGCGGCTGCTGCCGGAGTGGCGGACGTGCGCGTGGAGACGGCAGCGGGTGATGCGACGCTGCTGTCGGACGCTTTCTACTATACGAGTGATGCCAGTGAGTTCAGCATCGCAGCCGTGTCGCCGACCAGCGGACCGGAGAGCGGCGGGATCGACGTGACCCTTCTGGGCGCAGGTCTCGACGCAGCCGGGCTGACGGTGAGCTTCGACGGCAGCGCCGCCACGGTCACCGACCAGGGCGCCGGCCACGCGACCGTGACGGCGCCGGCACATGCCCCGGGCAGCGTCGACGTGAGCATCGACGACGGCGCCGGCAACACCGACACGCTCTCGCAAGCCTTCAGCTACGTCGACGACCTGTGGGTCGACGGCGTCAGCCCGAGCAGCGACGACGTGGCCGGCGGCCAGACGGTGATCATCGACGGCGAGGGCTTCACCGGCACCCAGCGGGTGCTCTTCGGCGGCATCGCGGCACAATTTACGGTCAATAGCGACACCGAGATCGAGGCGGTCGCCCCCGCCCACGCGGCCGGCACGGTCGACGTGGTCGTCGAGCGCGATATCGAGGCGACCTTCGTCGACGGATTCACCTATACCGAGGAGTTGGATGTCTTCGGCTTCTTCCCGGTGCGCGGCTCGATCGCGGGTAATACTTATGTCGAGCTTCGCGGCCGCGGCTTGACCGACTCGATCGACGTGACCTTCGGCGGAGAGGCGGCGAGCAGCGTTGAAACGCTCGACGCCCAGACGCTGGCGGTGCGCACGCCGCCGCATCCGACCGCCTCGGTCGACGTGGTCGTCACCCGCGGGTCGGATTCGGTGACCGCCGACGAGCAATATACCTATTTCAATCCGGGCAGCCGCTTTGGTGGGTCCTGGGGCGGCCCGATTCAGGGCGCGGTCAACGTGTCGGTCTTCCAGATGGGCGGCAGCGCCATCGCCGGCGCCCATGTGCAATTGTCCACCCGAAATGACTCCATCTACCAGGGCATAACCGACCAGAACGGGATGATTACGCTGTCCGGCCCGGACGTCTACGGTGAGCAGACCGTGACCGCGGTCGCCGCCGAATTCTCCAGCGCCACGGTCCAGCGAGTCAACGCCGAGAATATCACCATCTTCTTGTCTCAATCGTCCCAGGGCGATCCTCCCCCCGGACCGCCCACGGCGACGTTCCAGGGCGACCTGGACGGCCTCGACAAGCTCAAAGAGCCCGGCCCCAATGAGGTGCCCATGGCGCTGGTTCGCACCACCCGGCCGGATCCGTGGTCCAAAATCCCGGATCCGGGCCAGGGCGCGACGCTTTTCGGCGACGGGCCCTATACGCTCAACAGCCGGTTGGGCGACGTGGCGTTGGTGGCCATCGGCGGCCTCTACAATAATGACACCGACACCTTCGAGCCGCTGGCGATGGGCGTGGAGCGCTATCTCTTTGCCAGCGAAGGACAGACCTACGACGTCGACATCGATCTCGACATCGCCCTGGACCAGAGCCTGACCGTCAAGCTCAACAACTCGGAGACCACTGCCAACGGCCAACCCGACACCAATCGCGTGGTGCCCTGGATGGACTTTGGCTTCGAGGGCATGTTCGGCGGCATCGTCGTCGGCGAGGGAACCTCGAGCATTCTCGAAGTCGAGGGCCTGCCGCCGCTGCAAGGAGAGTTGTCCGACGTGGAGTATTTCGTCATCGGCGGCAGCTATACCGGCGACAACGTTCCCTACGCCGAATCGTTCGCCCGCGAGGTCAGCGATATGAGCCAGGTCGTCAACCTGCCGGCGATGCCCGCCATCGCCCGGGTGACGTCTCCGGGGGACCAAGAGGTTCCGATCGACGGCTTAGTCTCCTTCCAGTTGGATTCGCCGGTCGACCCCGACTTCTACTATGTGCGGGTGCAGACGCTGATGGGCGCCACGGTCTGGGAGGGCTTTCTCGAGGGCGACGCGACGAGCTTTCGCTTCCCGGACTTCCCGGACTTCTCGCATCTGCCCGAGGAGGACCGCCCGGTGCCCTATCCCGGCGGCACCTACCAGCTCAGCATCATCGGCATCAGCCAGCAGGGCACCAGCATCAATGATTACTCCTACTCGAACCTCTCGCTGGATTCGTGGGAGTCGTATTCGGTGTGGGCACAATTTATTATGTTCTAAGCCCGATTGCTCACGAGATGACCTGTCATCGGGGCTGCGAGAGCGATTAGAGCTTATTGACGGAGACGTTGAATGCGATCAGAGCCACTGCGACCGACGATCCTTCGCCTGCCCGGCGCCCTCTTGACGGGGCTATGTCTGTCGCTCGTACTTTTTGGCTTCGGGTGCTCCGACGACACCGATGGTGGCGGCGAGCTGGCCGATGTGGCCGGCGAGGACGCCGCCGTAGACACTGACATCGAGCCCGATGCCGGGCCCTCCCGGGACGCAGACGCGGGCGGCGACACCCGCCGGCCGCGTGATACCGACAATGATTGGGATTGGGATATCGGCGGCGACGACGCCACCGAGGGCCCGTTCGCGCTGTCCGAGCTCGTGCCGCCCAGCGGTCCGGTCGAAGGGGGCAACCGCGTGCGCGTGCTGGGCTCGGGGTTCGAGCGCGGCACGCGGGTCTTCTTCGGCAGCCGCGAGATGGACGTCGACGTGACCACCCAGCAGATGCTCGGGCATGTACCGCCGGCCTCCGGGCCGGGGCCGGTCACCGTCAAAGCGATCTCGCCGGACGGCCAGACCCGCACGCTCGTCGACGGCTACGAATATATCGAGGGGCTGCAGATCGACTCGGTCAGCCCCGCTCGGGTCCCCACCACGGGCGGCGTCGAGGTCGCGATTCGCGGCAGCGGCTTCGACTCCGACAGCGCGGTGAGCTTCTCGGGCGAGCCGGCGCTTCGCACGCGCTTTGTCGACGACGAACTGCTGCGTGTAGTGACGCCGCCGCGCCGGCGCGGGCTGGTCGACGTGCGCGTGACGACGCGCAGCGATTCGAAGGTGATGGAGCGCGCGCTCGAATACTTCGAGCCGCTCGAGGTTGGCCGGATACGCCCGGCCAGCGGCCCCACCGCCGGCGGCCAGACCGTCGTCGTGGAGGGCAGCGGGTTTCACTCGAATATGAGCTTTTCCTTCGGGGGAGCGCCGGCCGAGGTCGTCAACGTCGACCCGCAGGCGTCGACCGCCGAGCTACGAGCGCCCGCACACGCCGCGGGGCTGGTCAACGTGGTCGCGGAGACCGCCCGGGACAGCGCCATCATGGCGGATGCCTACCTGTATCGGGATACGGATGCTCCGACACTGGCCGCCATCAGCCCGAGCTTCGGGCCGGCCTCCGGTGGCACCGAGGTCGAACTGCGCGGCTGGGGTTTTGACGCGGCCGGCCTCGAGATTTCCTTCGGAGGCCAGGCGGCGACGATCGTCGACAGTGGACCGTCGTTTGCGCTCGTCGAGACTCCGGCCGGCACACCCGGCGCGGTCGACGTGGTGATGAGCGACGCTTCGGGCGAACTCGATCGCCTCGATGAGGGGTTCGAGTACCGGGAAGACGTCTGGATCGACGCGGTCTCGCCGTCGGAAGGCCCCGTTGACGGCGGCACTGAGGTGACGCTGGAGGGCAGCGGTTTCGCAGGCGTCGACCGAGTGGTCTTCGGCGGACTCGACGCTGCGTTTACGGTCGATTCGGATACCCGGATCACCGCGACCACACCCAACCATAGCGCCGGCCGGGTCGACGTGGTCGTCGAGCGCGAGGGCGTCGAGGCGACCTACCGCGACGGATTCTTATATACCGAGCAACTCGAGGTGTGGGGCTTTACGCCCATTCGAGGCTCGGTGGCCGGCGAGACCTATGTCGAGGTGCGAGGGCGGGGCTTTTACGGCAATCTCGCGGTCTTTTTCAGCGAAGAGCCGGCCACAGGCGTGCAGCGCATCGACCGCAATAACCTGCGCCTGTACACGCCGGCGCATCCCTCCGGCGAGGCCAAGGTGCGCGTCGAGGCCGACGCGCGCAGCGCCTCGGCGCCGTATGATTACGAGTACTTCAACCCGGCCAGCCGCTTCGGCGGCGCGTCGGGCGGTCCGGTCGAAGGGGCGGTCAATGTGTCGGTCTACGCCCAGGGCGGCGGGCCGGTGCCCGGGGCGTTCGTGATGCTGTCGACTCGCTCCGATACGCCGTATCGCGGCCTGACCGACGAGAACGGCCAGATCACCCTGTCCGGCCCGGACGTGCTCGGCCCGCAGACGGTCACGGCGACCGCCAAGGACTACTCCTCGGCGACCATGCAGACGATCGACGCCGAGAATATCACGCTATTTTTGAACTACCTCAAGGCCGAGCCCGACGGCGGTGGCGGCGGCGGAAGCCAGACCCCCTACGGTACGATCCGCGGCGAGGTTGGCACCCGCGCGAAGCTCGCCGATCCGGACAACGAGAGCAGCTACGATATGGCGGTGGTGGGGACGACCACGCCAGGGACCTACTCCGGGCGCATCGACCCCGGCCCGGGCGCGGTGGTCTGGGGCTCGGGCGACTACGAGATTCGCTCGCGCATCGGTGACCTGGCGGTGGTCGCGCTTTGCGGGGTCTATGACGAGTCGACCGACACCTTCGATCCCCAATATATGGCCGTCGAGCGGTATATGTATGTCAGCGATCGGCAGGAATACGAGGTCGACTTGCTCTGCGACATCCCGCTCGACCAGACCGCCACCGTCAAGCTGGTCAACCCGATCTACTCACCGCAGGGCCCGGACAACAACCGGGTGCGCGTGTGGTGGAACTTCGGCATCGACGGCTTCTTCGCCAGCCCGCTGGACGCGCGCGGCCTGTCCAACGTCCTCGAGATTCCGCGCCAGCCCGAGGCGGCCGGTCCGCTGAGCGATATCACGTATAGATTCTCCGGCGGCAGCTTCACCGGTGATTACTCCCCGTCCACTCAGAGCTTCCTCGAGGGCGTCACCGATCTATCCGGCACCATCGTCATGCCGCCGCTGCTCGATGTGCCCGAGGCCGCTTCCCCGTCGGTCGGCGGCACCGTGCAAAACGACACGATCATCTTCCAGGTCGACGGCCCCCACTACGCTGACTTCTACTCGGTGCGGATGATGAACTCCGAGGGCCTGCCGGTGTGGGAGTTCGTCGTGCCCGGGGATCAGGACAATATTCGGCTGCCCGACTTCCCCGACTTTTCGGCGCTGCCCGAGGAGCTGCGCCCCGATCCACTGCCCGAGGGCCGCATCTACGTAACCGTGATCGGCATCCAGGCGCAGTCGAGCTTTGTCGTCGAGGAGTTCAGCTACCGCGATCTGCAGCTCGACGAGTGGCGCGGCTACTCGTTGACGCGGTGGTCTTTTCTGATGAACCAATGAGCCAGTTGGGTGCGGGAAATACGCTCGAGCGTCTCCTAACGTGACGCGCACGCGTCGTTCGCGTGACGTGTTCGTATAGCTCCGAGAATTTCGGGTAGACGGCTGGATCTGCACAGGCGTTATCGTTATGGTCGCTCCGAGAGCACCAGCTAGAAATCTTTGGACATCATTTTAATTTAGGTGAGGTAGTTATGAGGACGAAGACGCATCGGTTTAGATCGAGTACGCGATTTTTTGTGATGCTCGTCGCGATTTTCGCGTTGGTGGGAACGGTCGCCTGTGGCGACGACCCCGCCGAGGGAAATAACGGCAACAATGACAATAACGGCAACAACACCGATCCCTGTGAGGGCGTGAGTTGCGAAGCGCAGGATGACTTCTGTGACGGCGACGTGGCGGTGACCCACACCGACGCCGGCGTGTGCGACCCGGACAGCGGCGAGTGTGATTACTCGGCCGTCGAAGAGCGCACCGACTGCACCGAGAACGACCAGGTCTGTGACGGCGGTGAGTGCGTCGATGAGGAAGAAGAAGACCTGTGTGAAGGCGTCACCTGCGAAGCGCAGGCCGACTTCTGTGACGGCGATACGCTGGTCAGCCACACCGACGCAGGCACCTGCGACCCGGACACCGGCGCGTGTGATTACTCGGCCGTCGAAGAGACGACCGACTGTACCGAGAACGACCAGATCTGTGACAGTGGCGCGTGTGTCGACCCGGAAGAAGATCTGTGTGAAGGCGTCGACTGCCCCGCCCAGGATGATTACTGCGACGGCGACACCCTGATCAGCCACACCGACGCCGGTATGTGCGTCGAAGACACCGGCGAGTGTGATTATTCGGCCGTCGAAGAGACGACCGATTGCACCGACACCGACCAGATCTGCCAGGACGGCGCCTGCGTCGACGAACCGGTCGACCCTTGTGACGGCGTCACCTGCGAGCCCCAAGATCCCTATTGCGACGGCGACGTGGCAGTGACCCACACCGGGGCCGGCACATGCACCGACGACGACGGTGACGCTGTCTGTGACTACTCGGGCGTCGAGGATCGCACCGACTGCACGGCGAGTGACCAGGTTTGCCAGGATGGCGCCTGCGTCGACTCGGACGATAATACTGCGCCGGTGGCAGCCGACGACACCGCGACCACCGACGAGAATAACGACGTCACCATTGACGTATTGGCAAACGACACCGACGCCGACACCGGTGACACGCTTACCGTGGACAGCGTCACTCAGCCGACCGACGGCACGGTCGTCAACAACGGCTCCGACGTCACCTATACCCCGGCAACCGACTGGGTTGGCACGGAATCGTTCGACTACACCGTCTCCGACGATGCCGGCGCGACCGATACGGCGACCGTCACGGTGACGGTCAACGCCGTTCAGACCGGTGACTGTCTGATCATCTCGGAGTATGTCGAAGATGGCGGAACCAAAGCGGCCGAACTGTACAACTGCGGGTCGAGCGATATTGACCTGACTGACTATCGGTACTGCTCTGAGCAGAACGACCGTGACGTGCTCGCCGGCGACAACTGTACCTCTCAATACGACCTGACCGGAACGCTAAACGCCGGTGCTACATTTGTGCTTTGTGGCTCGAATAACTCTTCGGAGTCTTATTGCGATGATTCGAGTGGGGCCGTGTCCTTCAACGGCGACGATCGCATTCTTATCTACACGGATGATGATCAGTCCGGTCATTTCGAGGACGCCAATGACACCATCGTCGACGTGTTCGGTGAATTGGGTGTTCAACCTTCCTCGACGGCCGAGTGGGGAGACGTGACTTACGATCGGTGTAATTTCAATACCTTCGACGGGATGAGCGCGTTCGTCCCGGGTGACTTCTATGACGCTCTGTCTCAAGGGGATGTCAGCGGTCTGGGCACAGCGCCCACCGAGACCTGCGCGCCCTAAGCTTCGGCCGCGTATTCGCGCTGCACGGTCTCCGCTTGGATGGGATCGGTGCAGTGCCTAACCCCGAAAGCCCCCGCACCGATTCATGGTGCGGGGGCTTTTTGTCGTGGCGGGGAATGCGATAGCCAGTGAGGGTTATTCGAGCACTTGTGAGAAATTCGGGCTAATGCAACGATGCTCGCGCGAAGTGCCCGTTGTGTTTTCAATCCGCACCGACAGCGAAAAAGACGCCATGAAGCTCACCCCGATGATGCAACAATACGTCGACGTCAAAGAGCGCTATCCGGATAGCGTGCTCTTTTTTCGGCTGGGCGATTTCTACGAGATGTTCTTCGAGGACGCCGAGGTCTGCTCGCGCGAGCTGGGCATCACGCTGACCGCGCGTAGCAAGGGAGACAACGCCATTCCCATGGCCGGCGTGCCGCACCACTCGGCCGACGGCTACATCAACCAGCTCATCGACAAGGGCTTTTGCGTGGCCATCTGCGAGCAGGTCGAGGACGCCGACCAGGCCAAGGGAATCGTCAAGCGCGACGTGGTGCGCGTGATCACCCCCGGTGTGGTCATGGACACGGACACGCTCGACGATAAATCGCCCAATTACGTGGCCGCGGTGGCCGTCAAAGGTGGCGGCCTGAGCGCCGAATACGGCATCGCTTATCTGGATGTGTCGACCGGTGACTTCCGAGTGACCGAGGTCGACCGCCACGAGGACCTCGCCAGCGAGCTCAATCGTATCGAGCCGCGCGAGATCTTGATTCCGGCCGCCGACGAGGCGGTCTTCGAGGAGGTCGAGCGCCAGCTCGACGCCGTGGTGCTGCGTCCCAGACCCGACGAGGCATTCTCGCCCAAGAGCCTGCTGACCACGATCGCCAACGGCGCGAGGTTGTCCGAGGACTTGGACAACGACGCTTATTTTCTGGAGCCGGGGCCTGTCGAGAAGATGTTCGGGCAGGTCCACGACTTCGGCTTCGAGGCGCCCGGCGTGGTCCAAGAGGCCGCCTCGGCGGTGCTCGACTATATCGTCGAGACCCAGCGCGGCGTGCCGTCGAACGTCCAGAAGATCGAGCCCTATCACGCCCAATCCTTTTTGGTCGTCGACGAGTCCACCAAGGCCAACCTGGAGCTGACCCGCACGCTGATGGGCGGCCGGCGCCAGGGCAGCTTGCTCAGCGTCATCGACAAGACGGTGACCGCCATGGGCGGGCGCAGGCTTCGCCACTGGCTCAATTACCCGTTGGTCAACCTGCAGGCGATCAGTCGGCGCCACGACGCCGTCGAGGAGTTGGTGCGCTTTCCGGCGCTTCGCGAAGATATCCGCGACGCCCTCGAGGCGGTCTATGATATCGAGCGGCTGTGCGGGAAGATCTCGTCGGGCACCGCCAACGCCCGCGATCTGCGAAGCCTGCTCAGCACCTTGGCGGTCATCCCCAGGGTCAAGGACGTGCTGGCCGACTGCGAGTCGGAGTTTTTGGTCGAGCTCGACGCCGAGCTCGACCCCTGCGACGAGATCCGCGCGCTGATCGACCGGGCTATCGTCGACGAGCCCCCGGTCGAGCTGACCGAGGGCGGGCTCTTCAAGGAGGGCTTCGACGACGAGCTCGACGAGCTGCTCGAGGTCTCCCAAAACGGCAAGGACTGGATCCTGCGCTACGAGACCGAGCAGAAGAAGGCGACCGATATCTCGAGCCTCAAGGTCAAGTTCAACAAGGTCTTCGGCTACTTTCTGGAGGTCACCAAGGCGAACCTGGACCTGGTGCCCGACGACTATATTCGCAAGCAGACGCTGGCTAACTCCGAGCGCTACTACACCCCCGAGCTCAAGGAGATGGAGGAGCGCATCCTCGGCGCCGAAGACAAGCGAAAGTCGCTGGAGTACAAGCTCTTCCAGGGGCTTCGAAAGAAGGTCGGCCTCGAGGTCGGCGCGCTGCTTCGCACCGCCAGCCAACTGGCCAACCTGGACGTCATCGCCGGACTCGCCGAGCTGGCCAAGCGCCTCGAATATAACCGGCCCGAGATGCTCGACGAGCCGACCATCGACATCGACGAGGGCCGCCACCCGGTGGTCGAGCGTACCCTCAAAGACGAGCGCTTCGTGCCCAACTCGGTGCGCATGAGCCCCGAGCGTCGGCTGCTGATTATCACCGGCCCGAATATGGCCGGAAAATCGACGGTCATTCGCCAGGTCGCCCTGATCAGCCTGCTCGCCCAGATGGGCTCGTTCGTGCCCGCCCGCGGGGCGAAGCTCGGTGTGGTCGACAAGATCTTCAGCCGCGTCGGCGCCAGCGACAACCTCGCGCGCGGCCAGTCGACCTTCATGGTCGAGATGACCGAGGCGGCTCATATCCTGAACAACGCCACCGAGAATAGCCTGGTCATCCTCGACGAGATCGGCCGGGGCACCTCGACCTTCGACGGCCTGTCCATCGCCTGGGCGGTCGCCGAGCATCTGCACGACGAGATCCAAGCCAAGACGATGTTCGCCACCCACTACCACGAGCTCACCGAGCTGATGCGCACCCTGGACGGAGCGCATAACTTGAGCATCGCGGTCAAAGAGTGGCAAGATGACATCATCTTTTTGCGCAAGCTCGTCGAGGGCGAGGCCAACCGCTCTTACGGCATTCAGGTCGGCAAGCTCGCCGGCCTGCCCGAGCCGGTCGTCCAGCGCGCCAAGCAGGTCCTCGAGAACCTCGAGGGCGGCCAATTCGACGAGATGGGCATCCCCATGGCGGCCCGAAAACCCGGCGAGCCGCCCGAGCCGACGATGCGACACAACCCCAATCAGATGTCGCTCTTTCACGCCGGCTCGTCGCTCAGCCCGGGACAAAAGGCCGCGCTCGAGGCGCTCGGCGACGCCGACCCCAACGCGATGACGCCCATCGAGGCGCTGAATCTTCTGAGCAAAATTGTCGATAATCTGGAGTCGTAATGGTCGAG
Source organism: uncultured Bradymonadales bacterium (assembly GCA_964386725.1). Taxonomy (GTDB): domain Bacteria; phylum Myxococcota_A; class Bradymonadia; order Bradymonadales; family Bradymonadaceae; genus CAYLTX01. The sequence continues at coordinate 21,995 of CAYLTX010000044.1, forward strand.
TTCACCCCCCGCAACACACTATTTACCTCGTTAGTCGTGGTGGCGTGCCTCTTGGCGTCCTCGGGTTGCTCGACCTCGAAGGACGCCCAGGGCATCAACCCCTTCGAGGTCGCCGACGAAGAGGACGAGGCCGATTTTCTCGACGACCCCGTCGATCGAGACGAGGCCAACTACTCTTCGAGGTCGACCGGCGGCGACGACTCGGTCTTCGTGCTGCCCGATCCGCCCGAGCAGATGAGCAAGTCGATCGACGGGCGAGTCGACGACTGGAGTGAGGGAGGCGCCCGGGCGTTCGACGGCGCAAAGTCGGTCGCCGAGGGCAGCCAATTTTGGACGGGCCGAGACGACGCCAGCTTTCGGGTCGGCGTCGACGCCGACCCGGGGCGAGTTTATTTCCGGGTGGATGTGCGCGACGACCAGGTCATCGACGCCGAGTCGGCCGACGTGATGGCCGACGGCATCATCTTATGGCTGCGCGACCCGAAGCTCGACGACATCGTCGACTCGCTGCCCGAGGGGGTGGCCGAGCAGCTCGATATCCAACCCGAGATGGCCATCCTCTTTACCCCCGACGGCCAGTTCTGGCGCTATGATGAGCCCGACGCCGGCCTGCACCGCGCCGGGATCGACGCGGTGACAAGGAAGATGAAAAACGGCTACCGACTGGAGGTCGGGCTGACGCTGGACGTCCTCGGCCAGGTGGCCCGCTTGCCCACCGAGGATATCGCGTTTCGCGTCGAGTTGATGGACGGCGACGAGCCCGATCGCAGAGGCGAGCAGACCCGGATGAGCATGCTGCCCGACGAGGACGGCCCCCGATTTGCGCTCTATAATGTGGGCGGCTGGATTCCCTATCAGGAGGCGTACGGCAACCCGCCGCGGCCGGGCGCGCTGGGCCGCTGGGTGCTCGACGATGGCAAGTGGAGCTTCGACAGCTTCGAGGTCGTCTCGACCCGCTGGAATGCGATGGCCGACGTCGCAGCCTTCGAAGAGGCGCTGGCGGACTCCGAGGTGCTGCGCGATATTTGCCCGGAGGCCAAAAACGAACAAGAAATCGTCGAGGCCTACGAGTCACGCAGCGGGCGCCATCGCGCGGGGCTATTGTTGTGCGGCGCGCGAGCCCCCGGCGGCCGATGTCCCACCGACGCCCAGACGAGCCTGTACTGGGTCCACCTTCGCCCCGAGGGCCAGACCTGGCGGCTCGCCTCGCACAACCAGGTCACCGACAGGCCGCTGCCCCAATGCGCCGGCGCACCGCGGCCGGGCAACGCCCATTATGGCGAATTCTCGCTCGTCCCCCTCGAGATGCTCGGCACGTCGACCTGGGGCATCGGATGGACGAAGTGGCAGAACTCACGCACCGAAGAGCGCGAGCAGACCGGCATCTGGTTCGTCAATCCGCGCTCGAAGCGCCCGATGCTCGGCGAGGCCCAGTCCACGTCGGTACACGCCTCGCCGTACGAGCGCACACGCGCCTCCAGCGAGGTCTACCTGGCCCGCGTCGACGACCAAGAAGGCCTCGATATCTGCGAGGTCGAGCGCATCGTGGATGAGGAATGCAGCGGGATGAATAGAGGGTGCCACGCGGACGAGCACGACAAGTCGGTGCGCATCAACATCAAGATGTGGCAGCCCGACAAGGGCCGCTTCGAGCGATATCTCATGACCAAGCACAGGCGGTGCAACGCCGGCTTCGACTTCTCGAAGCGCAAGGGCTTTATGCTGCTCCACCAGGGCGATCGGCTGGGGATTTTGCCCTCGCCGGCGAATTGAGCAGGACGGCGATCTCGAGTTGCGGCGTGTGTGGTTGTTGGGGGATCGAATTTGCGGCGTGTGTGGTTGTTGGGGATGCGATTTGAGGCATGTGTAGTTGTTGGGGATGCGATCCCAAGGCAAGCCTTGGGGCTGCACCGGCGAGGGCTCCGCAGGCAGCAAGCAGCCGCTCCGCGCAGCCGTCCGTGGTCGCGTGGTCGATCAACCACCCACGCTCCAAACAAGAACCCCGTGGCCTCAGCCCGGGGTCGAACGCATCAACCACCCACAATTACGAATCCCGATGGCGTTTGGCCAAATCCACGTAATGATCGGCCGACTCGCCAAAGCGGGCGATCTCCTCGGCGGACAACTCGCGCACGACCTTGGCCGGGGTGCCCATGGCGAGGCTGCCGGCGGGGATGGTCGTGCCCGGAGTGACCACGGCGCCGGCGGCGATCAGGCTGTTCTCTTCGATGACGGCGCCGTCGAGGATGATGCTGCCCATGCCGATCAGGCAGTTGTCGCCGACGGTGCACGCGTGCACCAGCGCCTTGTGGCCGATGGTGACGCCTTCGCCGATGAGGGTGGGGAATTTGCCGCTCTCGATATGGATGACCGTGCCGTCCTGGACGTTGGTTCGCGCGCCGATCTCGACGCGCTCGAGGTCGCCTCGGATGACCGCGTTATACCAAACGCTGGCGTGGTCGCCGAGCTCGACGCGCCCGATGACCTTGGCGCCCGGGGCGACATAAACACCGTCGCCCACGGTCGGCGTGGTTCCGTTGAATGGGAGTAGTTCGTCACTCACGCCTCTTCCTCCTCGAACATATCCCCATATTTGTCGAGCTTATCGAGCACGTCACCCTCATCGACGTCCTCGTTAGCTTCACCAGCTTCATCAGTCTCGTCAGCCTCTTCGGCTTCTGAGATTTCTTCGGCCTCCGAGACCTCGCTATCCTCGTCGGCCTCCGAGACCTCGCTATCTTCTTGGGCGTCGGAGACCGACGATTCGTCGAGGCCGACCTCGGAGCTCGACGACTCGCTCAGGCCGAGGCCCTCTGGGTCTGCGGGCACGCCGGCGGCCGGTGCGCCGGCGGCGAAGGTCTCTCCATGCTCGATGGGGTCGCGCAAAAACAGCACCGCCGAGCGGTTGTCCAGCAGGCTCATGACGTCTTCGGCCTCGTAGAGGTCGGACAAGATGTCACCGATGCTGTCGTAGCGGTCTTCCTCGGCGTCCATCGACATTTTGTCGAAGATGTCGTCGAGCTTTCTGGGGATGTCCGGGAAGAAGCTCGACGGCATCGGCGAGCGCCGGCCGGGGACTTTGCCGGTGAGCATCTCGTAGAACATGATGCCCAACGAGTAGATGTCGCTCTTGACGGTGGCCTTATTGGGGTTCTGGAATTGCTCCGGGCTCATATAGGCGACCGTGCCCACGCCGACGTAGACGTGCGAGGAGTTTCCTCCCTCGCGCTCGACGATGCTCGCCAGACCGAAGTCCGAGAGCATGGCGTTGCCGGCGGCGTCGAGGACGACGTTCTCCGGCTTGAGGTTGCCATGGATGATCCCGGATTGGTGGGAGGTGTCCAGCGCGCTCAGGATCTGCATGAAGTATTTGAGCGCGACGCTCAACTTCGGGCGATCGTCCATCTCGATGAGCCGGCGCAGATTGCCGCGCGGGGCAAATTGAGTGATCACGAACGGGTATTCGACCTGGGTCTCGATATCGAGCACCTGCACGATATTGGGATGCACCAGGCTGGCCTGGCCCTGGACGACGCTGGTGAACCGCTCGATGATGTCATCTCGTTTGACGCCGGCGAAGACGTTGAAGACCTGGTTGATCTCCTTGAGGGCGATGTCGCGGTCGAGTTTGAGCTGGTTGGCGCGCCAGACGGTACCCACGCCGCCGCTGCCCAGCTCGTCGACGCGGTTGTACAGGTCGGCGGTCGACGGGTTCGAATCGATGGAAACCCCGCCTTGCGATTGTCCCGGAAAAGGTCCGTTGTCGTTCATGGCTTGCGATCCGTGTTGCGTAGCGTCGTCGGTAGCTGGCTCGGCCGGGGCGCCGGCCCCGGTATTGGGTGATGGAGCGGGTTGTTGTTGTTGTTGTTGAGCGTGTTGCGGCGGGGCCTCGGCCTGCGAGTCCTCGAATTCGTGGGCGGATGCCTCGAACCCCTGGGCAATATCGTCGAGCAGCCCGTCGTCCATCCCGCCGAGGAGATCGTCCATCTCCTCGGCGTCGAGGTTGGTCTCCGAGATATGCTCGCTGAACGCCGCAGCGACCTCATCTCGCCAACTGTCGGGAGCCTGCAGCGCGTGGCGGCCGGCGTCGGGTACGGTCAGTTGGTCGCTGATACGGTCGTAGACCAGGAAGTCCTGCTCCTCTAAAAACCGTATATAGCTCAGGATGTGAAGGTGGAGTTGATCGGCCACATCGGCCTGAACCGCGTCGTAGGAGGCGGGGGTGCCGGAATCTTCTCGTTGTTGGACCAACTCGAGGATTCGACGCAGATCCCCGGTGATGTCCACGAGGGACAATCCGTCGTCTGACATAGAGGTTGCTCCTTGAGTAAAGTATTCGCTGATAAGAAGCATATACCATATTTGGGTAAACCGGCAACGCGTGGTCGAGCCGCGGCGCCGAGCGCCGCTCGCAGGCGAGTCGCTCGAAGCTGGCAGAATTGCTGGCTTATCACGATTGCGCAGATCGCCTATGATAGACGTAGTCCACTTTATCCGCGGGAAGAGCCCTGTCTCAACCACCACGACGGCCGCGTCGAGCTGCGCGTGTGTCGGTGTCGCCAGTCGCACGCGCAGCAGGGCGAGACGGTCGTCTTCGAGGTCGCCGACACCGGCATCGGTATGAGCCAAGAGCAGCTCGACACCGTCTTCGAGGCGTTCAACCAGGCCGACAACTCCTCGACTCGCCGCTTCGGCGGCACCGGCCTGGGGCTGACCATCACCCACGAATTCTGCCGATTGCTCGACGGCGACATCGACGTCGACTCGACCGCCGAGCGCGGCAGCATTTTTACGGTGCGGCTTCCCGCTGACCTGGGTGCCAAAAGCGACTCATCTGCGAAGCCGGCGGAGGCGCCCGGCGTCGGCTGAGCTCGATGTGATTGATCTGACGCCCCAAACCCTTTATGCTGCACGCTGGAGCACTATTATTCATGTGTGACTTCGAGCCGCATCGGGCCCGGTTGTCGGGTCGAGCGAGCTCGCGATGACTTTATCGTCAAGAGGGCTTTTATGAAATCGCAATTGAAGTGGTCGTTATTTTTCGTGCTCGCTCTGGGACTGATGACCGGGTTTACCTGGTCGAGCCCCGACACCGCATCTCTGGCCGATCGAGGTATCGACGATCTCGTCCAAGCTGACGAAGACGACGAAGACGACGATGACGATGATGACGGCGCCTTCATGGCCGAAGATGACGATGATGACGATGACGACGGCGACGACGACAGCTTCGCGTGCGGCGGAGATGACGGAGACGACGACGGCGAAAGCTTCGCCCCGTGCGACGGAGATGACGGCGACGGCGACAGCTTCGCCGGAGACGACGGCGACGACGATGAGGACGACGAAGAGGGCGACGACGACAGCTTCGCCGGAGACGACGGCGACGATGATGACGATGACGACGGCGACGACGACAGCTTCGCGTGCGGTGGAGATGACGGAGACGACGACGGCGAAAGCTTCGCCCCGTGCGACGGAGATGACG
>CAYLTX010000044.1:27582-41811 GCA_964386725.1 uncultured Bradymonadales bacterium
GCGACGGCGACAGCTTCGCCGGAGACGACAGCGACGACGATGACGACGATGACGACGACGAAGCCAACTTCGCGTGTGATGGCGACGGAGACGGCGACGACGATAGCGTGACCATCTGAGTCGGATGTTTAGCCTAGAATGAAAAAGCCGCCTCTTCCCGGTTGGGAGGGGGCGGCTTTTTTTGTGGGTGGTCCGTGATGTGGTTTCGTGGCCATTCCACCCATGATGTGGTTTCGTGGCCATTCAACCCATGGCGTGGTTTCGTGGCCATTCAACCCATGACGTGGTTTCGTGCGGGATCCAAACCGTAGCTGTGGGTAAGCCACCACCGGGTGCGCCGTAGGCGCTCCCGGTTGGGCGCACCCACAGAGAGCCCCGGACGCCCGCCACGTTGGGTCTGTTGGAGATGTATCAGCGGCGACCCCCTCTGAGGGTGCGTCTCGCCGAGTCGCCGGGTGGCGACTCGGCTGGACTTACCCCCAGCTACGGTTTGGTTTCGGGAGCATGCGATCATTCAGGCGGTACGGTTTGGTTTGGAGGGCATGCGGCCGTGTGGGCGGTGTGATTTTAGAGCGCATCCCGCAAAAACTTGCCCGTATAGCTCTCCTCGACCTCGGCGACCTCCTCGGGCGTGCCGGCGGCGACCAGGTGGCCGCCCTCGTGGCCGCCCTCGGGGCCGATATCCATGACGTAGTCGGCGCATTTGATGATGTCGATATTATGCTCGACCATCACCACGGTGTTGCCGGCGTCGACCAGTTGGTCGACCACGCCCAGCAGCTTGCTGATGTCGTGGAAGTGCAGGCCGGTGGAGGGCTCGTCGAGGATGTACAGCGTGTCGCCGGTGGCGATCTTGGCCAGCTCGCGGGACAGCTTGATGCGCTGGGCTTCGCCGCCCGACAGCGTCGGCGAGGGCTGGCCGAGCTGGATATAATGCAGGCCGACGTCGAGCAGCGTCTGCAGAATGCGCGAGATCTTGGGGTGCTTGTCGAAGAGCTCGGCGGCCTCGGCGATGGTCATATTGAGCACGTCGTTGATGCTGTGGCCGCGGTATTTGACCCGCAGCGTGGTCGGATCGAAGCGTCTGCCGAGGCATTCGTCGCAGGGGACGTAGACGTCGGCCAAAAAGCTCATCTCGACGGTCTGCACGCCCTGGCCCTTGCACGCCTCGCAGCGGCCTTGCTTGACGTTGAAGCTAAACCGGCCCTTGTCGAAGCCGTACATACGCGACTCGGGCAGGTTGGCAAATAGCGCGCGGATGTGGTCGAACGCCTTGGTATAAGTCGCCGGGTTGCTGCGCGGGGTGCGCCCGATGGGCGACTGGTCGATCTTGATGATCTTGTCGAAGAGTTCGAGGCCCTCGATCTCGTCGTGGGAGCCCACGCTGCGGTGCTTGAAGTAGACGTGGCGGGCAATCGCCGGGTAGAGCGTCTCGTTGACCAGCGAGCTCTTGCCCGCCCCCGACACACCGGTCACGCAGGTGAACGTGCCGGTGGGAAAGCGCGCGTCGAAGCCCTTGAGGTTGTTGTGGCGAGCGCCGCGGATCCAGAAGCTCGGCCCGTCGACGGTGCGTCGCTGGTCGGGCACCGCGATCTCTTTGCGGCCGGCCAGATAATCGGCGGTCAGCGATCCGGTCGACTCGCGGACTTCCTCGGGGGTGCCCATGGCGACGATATGGCCGCCGTCTCGGCCGGCGCCGGGGCCGAAGTCGACGATCAGATCGGCGTGCTCCATGGTGTCGCGGTCGTGCTCGACGACGATCACCGAGTTGCCCTGGTCGCGAAGCGACTGCAGGGTCTCCAGGAGCCTGCGGTGGTCGCGCGCGTGCAGGCCGATCGACGGCTCGTCGAGCACGTAGAGGATGCCGGACAGCTCGCTGCCGAGCTGGCTGGCCAGCCGGATGCGCTGGGCTTCGCCGCCCGACAGGGTCGTGGCGGCCCGGCCCAGTGACAGGTAATTCAGTCCCACGTCGAGCAAAAACCCGAGCCGGTCGCGGATCTCGTGGAGCAGCTCGGTGCCGATGGTCGCCTCGCGGCCCTCGAGCTCGACGGCGTCGAAGAAGTCGCGCGCCCGCTGGATGTCCATCTGGCCGATGTCGGCCAGGGAGTGGTCCCGGAAGATCACCGCGCGGCTCTCCGGCCGCAGCCTCGTGCCGTCGCAGGTGGGGCAGGGCGCCGGCTCGAGAAACTCGCCGAAGAACTCCCGGGTGCTCTTTTTGCGGGCTTTTTTATGGGCCTTCGCCACAAAGGGCACCACGCCCGCGAAGCCCTTATAGCTCTTCTTTTTGGCCTCTTCGGGGCCGAAGCGCACGATATCCTTCTCGTCGCTGGTCAGCTCCGACCAGGGCCGCTCGAGGTCGATCTTGCGGGCCTTGGCGGTCGTTTGGAGCAGCTTCCACACCGAGGCGACGCTGTCCTTATGCTTGAAGCGCTCGCCGCGGTCGCTCGATGGGATTGGGCCGATCGCTTCGACGGCACCCTCTGCGATCGACTTCGAGTCGTCGATGACCAGCGACTCGGGGTCGACCTGGGGCGTGGAGCCGATGCCCTGACAATCCGAGCACATGCCCACCGGGCTGTTGAACGAGAAGCTCTGGTGGGTCAGCTCCGGAAACGCGATGCCGCAGTGCGTGCAGGCGCGCTCGGTGCTGTAGAGTCGCTCACGGTCGTCGTCAGGCGTGGCGATGATGCATCGGTTGTCGCCGGTGGACAGGGCGAGCTCGACGCTGTCGCTGATCCGCTGCTGCTTGCCCTCGCGGGCGATCAGGCGGTCGATGACCACGTCGATGTCGTGGCGCGTGTGCAGGTCGAGCTTGTCGATATCCTCGATCAGCTGGATCTCGCCGTCGATGCGTGCGCGGGTAAATCCCTCCTTGCGCAGATCTTCGAAGAGCTCGCGGTATTCACCCTTTCGGTTCCGGACGATCGGAGCGTAGACCAGAAACCGCGTTCCTTCCTCGAGCGAGAGCACGCTGCCGATGATCGCCTCGCGGGACATCGAGGTGATCGGGCGCTCGCATTCGTGGCAGTGTTGCTCGCCCAGCCGCGCGTACAGCACGCGCAGGTGGTCGTGCAGCTCGGTGACCGTACCCACGGTGCTGCGCGGATTATTCGTCGAGGTTTTTTGCTCGATTGAGATCGTCGGGCTCAACCCGGCGATCAGATCGAAGTCGGGCTTTTCGATCTGGCCCAGAAATTGGCGCGCGTAGGTCGACAGGCTCTCCACATATCGGCGCCGGCCCTCGGCGTAGATGGTGTCGAAGGCCAGGCTCGACTTTCCCGAGCCGCTCGGGCCGGTAAAGACCACCAGCCGGCGCTTGGGCAGCACCAGATCGAGGTTCTGTAGGTTGTGCTCGCGCGCGCCGTGCACCACGATCGCGCCTTTGGTGAAGACGCGCTCGCCGTAGGTAGCGTTCGCAGGATCTTTAAAGCTGGGTTGGGCGGTCATAAGCGGGCGGGACTGCTGGAGATACTTCGTCGGCCGAATTGCCTTCGCGCCTCAAGAGAACGGGCGCGACGCGCGGAGTATTTCAGCCTGAAGCAACGCAGACAAGGCAGAGAGTGAGAAAGTCAGAAAGTGAGAAAGTGAGAAAGTGAGCGGGAGCGTCGTTGCAGTTTCTAACTCTCTAACTCTCTAACTCTCTAACTCTCTAACTCTCTAACTTTCTTACTCTCTTAGAGCGCCTTGCTCGATCCACGTCTCGACAAGTTGGATCTGCTCCATCGACAGCGGCGGCAGGCCCAGCGGCATGCCGCGCACCCCGTCGACCGAGCCGCCGGCGACCTCTTCGTGGCGGGCGAGCAGGTGGGCGACGAGCCGGGGCGTGCCGTCCTCGGTGGGCTCGAGGACGCTCTCGCGCTCGCCGGCGTCGTTGATGCGCCCGGCTTGAATTCCTGCGTAGCTGCCCAGGTCGAGGCCGCGGCCCTCGAAGCCGAAGCCGCCGGTGTTGCCCGGCCCCCCGTCGCCGTTGTTGCCGGCCGGGTCGGAGTGGCAATGCCAGCAGACCTTTTTGAAGACCTCGCGCTCGACCTCCGCATAGCGCACTTCGCGCTCGAGCGGCGGGAGGCGCTCGGGGACGGTGGTCTCCTTCGGTGCGGCGAGCTCGGCGCGCAGAATATATGCGGCGACGTCGCGGCGTTGCCGTGGGCTCAGGTCGAATTCGGGCATCAACGTATCCGGCTTGATCGCCTCGGGAGACTCGAGCCAGGCGACCAGCGCCGCCGGGCTCATGCGCTCGCGGGTGTAGCGCAAGTCCGGAGCGAGCTTCAGTGCGCTCTGGAACTCCTCGGAGGACAGCTCGAATGAGCGCGCTTGGGCCTCGAACGGCTCGACGCCGCCGAATTGATGGCAGAAGCCGCAGTCTTCTCGCTCCATGACCCGCCGGCCTGCCTCGAGATCGGCGCCGTCGAGATCGACCGCCGGATGGGAGTGGCCATCGCCGATAAAATACTCGGCGATGGCCTCGGCGTCGTCTTCCGGCATCGAAAAGCGCGGCATCGTCGCGCCCATCCGCGGCCTGAGATCGTGGGGAGACTGCAAGAACTCGACGAGCCAATCGCGCTCGAAGCGACGATCGATTCCGGTCAGGCTTGGGACGTCGAGCAGGTGGGTGAGGTTGGCCTTCCAGTGATTGACTTGCTCGGAGGGATACTTCCAGAACCGCCAGTCATAATAGCCGTCGAGTATGTCTGTGTGGCAGCCGGCGCAGTTGGACTCGTGGGGCGCCGGCTCGAGGGCGGTTTCGGCGATATGACAGCGGTTGCACTCGTAGCGGTCCACGACTGCCTGTGTCCCAGCGGAGGCACCGGGGGCCGCTGTCTCGGTCTCAGACTCGCAGGCTGTCGCAAAAAGTACGAGCAGCCCCGTCAGCACGCATGTCCGCCGCGCCAAGAAGACCTGCTGTACCGAAAAGGGAGGCATCGAGCGCCTAGAACGTCACTTTGGAGTTGATCTCGCCGGGTTTAAAGCCCCGTTCGGTCTTGTCGAAGAAGCGCCAATCCTCGACATCGGTCGTCGCGGCGTAGCCGATGGATGCGATGATGGTTGCCAGCGCGAAGATGGCCATGACCACGCGACTGCGGCCCTTGTCGGAGATCAGCGGGGACTTGAATCGCTCGATGATCCGCAGGATGACGAGCACGACTCCCGAGCAGAACCCGGCGACTAGCCAGCTAGAGACCAGCGGCCAGAAGATCCCGCGTTCGACGGTCATCGCATTGCCGCAGGCAAATGCCGTCGCCGTGACCAATAACTGCGAGCCGGCGACCACCCCGCCAACGGCGACTAGGTGGGCGAAGATACGAGAGAAGCGCGAACGCTGTTCGGGGCGGGTCATGGCTTTTTCTCCGGTCGTCTTTGTGGGGGCTTCCACTCCATTGTAGATGCCAGACGTCCGGAATCCAAGCATCGCCGATTATCTGCGACGAGACGGCCTCTTGTCGGGTGGTCCGGGCTTTTTGGGCTTGGCGGCCTCCTCGGGGGAGGGCGCCGCGTCGGGGCCGCGGCCGGCCGACGGTGCGCCTTCGAAGCGGGGATTGCTCATCCGTCCCATCAGTACGAAGCCGTACCAATCCTCGTTTTTGCCGTCGCGGAACCACTTGATGCGCAGCACGCTGGAGAGGTCGTTGTCGCGCACATATTTGTCGTCGAATTGAAAGCGCATCTGCAGCTTGGGGCGGCTGGAGCCGAAGCGCTCGGCCAGGTTGACGTCGCCCCAGACTTGGCCGCGCACGTCGCGGCCGCCGTGGAATCGAAACTCCTCGACCTGCAGGCTCGGCGTGCGAGCGTTGTCGCCTTTGTCGATGACCATGCGCGCGTCCAGGTTGCCCAGGCTCGTCGACGGCACGTCGATGAAGGCCATCGGTCCGAACTCGTCGCTCTGGATGGTCGCCTCGTCGATCATCAACTGCTTGCCGGTCAGCGTGATATGGCCGCCGGTCAGCAGCGGGCGGGCGGGGTGCAGCTCGAGGCTGATGTCGCCGCCCAGGGTGCCGAGCACGGGCACGCCGAGCATCGATTCGAGGACGGTGGTCTGCTTGAGGTCGATGTCGTCGATGTTGACGTTGACCTCGCGACCGTCGCTGCCGTGGACATAGTTGCCGTGGATATTACCCCCGCCCAGATCCACCAAAAAGTCGACGGTGGGGGCGAAGTTGAACACGCTGCCCAGCGGGGCAAAGCCGGCGGCGATGCGCTGAACTTTGATCTGGGTGGGGCCGTCGTTGAAGTCGGGGTCGTCGCTGGGCTTATCGCTACCTGAGCCACCATCCGAGCCGTCATCTGAACCCTCGGCGTCGGCGCCATCATCAGACCCGCCGGTGCGCTCGGTCAGCGTGACGTTCTCCAACTCCACGCCGCTGAGCCACCACAGATCGAGGTCCTCGATCTCGACGTCGTATTTGTTGGCCAGTTGGCTCTCGATCTGCACCGTGGCGATTTGCTTGAGGCGCTCGTCGGGAAAGGTCAGCACGAGCGCGACCAAAAAGACGGCGAAGCCGAAGGCAAAATAGGCCGGGATGCGAACGATAGTGCGGTCCATCATAGGTCAGCCTTTCTTATGCGCGATTCAAGAGTCTTGGTTGCGTCGGTCGAAGGTCGAGACTTCCACGCGCGCCCGGACTTCGCCCGGCGAGCGTGCCTTGCCCCGAAGATCGACGCGTTTGATGACCACCGGCTCTCCGCTGGATTCGATCTGCTCGAGGAACTTCAAGATGTCGTCGTGCCGGGCGTCTCGGATGTCGACCTTGACGCGGCGCTCGACGATGATTGGGCCGGACTTGCTGCCCGATGACGACCCGATCGGGTGCTCCTCGGAGTCGTAACTGCTCACGCTCACGCCCGCCGCGGTCGCCTTCGAGGCGATGAAGCTGGTCAGCTTGACCTGGTTGTCGTCGAGCACCTCGTCGGTGAACTGGGCGGCCAGGCCGGAGTCTTCGTCCTGAGCGTTTTGCTTTTTGGCGAACTCCGCGCCCCCGGCCGAGACCAGCTCCAGGGCGTTCTCGTAGCTCTGTGACTGCGACTCAATCTCGCTCAACGAGCGGTTGAACACGCCGATGACCAGCGCGACGACCACCAGCGGCAAGACGACGGCCATGGCGACGACCAGCTTTTGCTCGCGGTCGGTCAACCCCGCGTAGAAGTCGCGCAGCTTGGCCGATAATGATTGTTTGGGTTTGCTCATAATTTTGTCCAACTCGCTAAATAAAGTGCGTCCGGCGTCGGCTCACCATCCCGGTCTCCGATCGATGATTCGGCTCAGGAACACTCGCTGGAGACGTGAAGGTGAAAGTCGACCTCCGAGTCGCTCTTGATCTTGAGCTCACCCTCCTGGCGCACGTCCTCGAGACAATCGAGCTCGCGCAGGCCGTCCATGAGCTGCTCGACGGACTGGGCGCTGGTCGTCTGGCCGTAGATCTGGGTGATATTTCGGTCGACGTCGACCTCGAATCGGGTCACGGTCATCTCGACGTCGCTGGGGATATTCGAGGAGAGCTCGTAATACAACTCGTAGGCGCTCATCTGCGGGATGAAGCCCGCTTTGGTGCTCTCCTCGCCGGTCAGCCGCTTGGTGATCTCGTCGTTGGTGAACACCGGCTCGCCGAATAATTGGGTGGTGCGCTGGACGAGTGCGTCGCGCATGGCGTCGCGTTGGGACTCCAGCTCGATCTTCTGGGTGAAGAGCATCGCCACGACCAGCACGAAAAGCGCCGCGGCGGCCGCGCCGTATTTAAGCATCTGGGAGCGCAAAAAGCTCGACTTGCCCCGGTAGGTGAACTCGCCTTTTCGCAGGTCAATGAGCCGCTCTTCGTCGCGGCCGCTGATCTGCTGGAAGGCCGACGAGGCAGCCAGCGCGAGCTGCTGATGCTGGCGCGCCAGGCCGCCGGTCGACTCGTTGAAGCCCGGGAGATTCTCGATGGGAAACGCCGAGACCGGCACGCCTAATTCACGGCTGAGGTAGTCGGGCAGGTTGGTCAGCTTACCGGTGCCGCCGCACAAAAAGACCTCGTCGATCTGGATGCGCGAGCGAGCGTATAGCGACTGGAAAGTGCGCCGCAGGTCGCGCACGAACGGTTTGAATGCCCCCTCGAGGCAGTCGCTGAGTACGCGCTGGTTGTCGGTGGGGGCGTCGTCGGGTCCCAGGATGGCGCCGTGGTTGACCTTGAGGTTTTCGGCCTGCTCCCAGCTCGAGTCGTAGCGCTCGACGATGGCCTCGGTGAGCTCGCGCCCGCCAAATTGCACCGATCGAGCCACGGCCGGCTCGCGCTCGTGCAGGACCAACACCCGCGTATATTCGTGGCCGATGTCGACGACCGCGTAGGTGCCGGTGTCGGTCGCCGCGCATTGCTCCAATCCGTAGGTGAGCAACAGCTCGGGGATGCCCAGCACCGCCGGGTCGATCTGGTGGTCTTTGAGCTCGGACAAAAACTCGCCGATCTGCTCTTTGCGGGCGAAGCCGATCACCGCCTCGGCGCCGTCCTCGACGGTGCTGTCGATGAGCTGAAAGTCGTAGAGCACTTGATTGGCGTCGACCGGCAGCCGGTCGTCGAGCATATGCGGCAGAATATTCTCGACCTTGGAGCGCTCGGCAAACGGCACCTGATGGTGGACCGACATCGCCTGGCCGTTGGGCAAGAAGGTGACCACCAGCCCGTCGTCGGCGAAGGCGCCGCGGTCGATGAGCCGCTCGAGGGCGATCTCCCAGCCCGAGGTCGCCTCACCCTCGGCATCCTCGGCGGAAGGGGCGTCCGGCCCTTTGGGGGTCGGTTCGCCGTCTGCGTCGACGGGCGCACCTCCGTCGGGCTGGCCGTCCAGGTCGTCGCGGCTGCGCACCTGGGTGGGCGCGTCTTCGAAGTCGCCTCCGGGCGCGTCTTGGCCGGGCTGAGTACCTTCGGCTGGTTCGCCTTCGACAGGCGCTTCCATCGCAGAGGCCTGCTCGACCATGCGCGGGATCGGCTCCTCGTCGAAGCCGATCACCCTCGGCTCACGCCCGCGCTCCATGCGCACGAGCTTGATCGAGTAGGTGCCAAAATCGAGGCCGATGATATGATTTACCATTGTGTGGTGCCTGGTGCTTGGTGTCGTGCTGTATGTCTTTCGGCCGACGAGAGCTTACGCGTTCTCGCCGACGTTTTTGGTTTTTGGTTCTTGGTTCTTGGCTTGGTGTTGTGGTTTTGTGTTGTCTTGGTGATTGATTGCCTGGCGTTGTCGGTCGAGTGACCAGGGGCCTTCAGCAAGCAGTTGTCAAGAACCAAGAACCAAGAACACGCCAGCAAAGCTGACCCATTACGTTGATGGCTTAGACGCTCATTTTTCCCTCCAGTACAACACACGACCTTTCGGCATCGTCTCGCGGGTCTCGCGCAGGGCTTCTTTGAGCTCGGCGACCTCTTCTTCGTCGTCGGCGTCTTCGGTCAGCCTATCTTCGTCGGGCAGGCGGCGCACCGACTTACCGAAGTCCATGACCGTCTCGATGGTCGTCTCACTCGAGCCGTAGGAGCCCGTGGCTTCGAGCTTGTAGATGCTCGGGGTGCGCGTGGACACCGAGCGCATCAGGCCGCTTCGGTCGAAGTCGACCTGCCACTGCGGGAATTGCGGGTTGAGCGGGTCGATCTGCATCTCGGGGTTCAGCGACGAGAGCTGCTGATAGGTCGGTGAATACGTCAGGAATTGAGCCATCAATTGCGGATCTCGCTTGAAGTCCTCGATATAGCCGGGCAACTGGCTGACGCTCAAAAACGCCACCGGCTGGCCCTTTTTGGCCGAGGGCAAAAGCTTGCTCTCGGTGCTGCCGACGTAGCCCATCAGCACCGACATCGGGTTGGAGAAAAACTGGCGCACCCCGTCGAGCGCCAGCGCCAGCAGCATGACCTGAGTGCGAATTTGGTCGCTGCGCGCGCACAGATTAAAGGCCGACTCGCCTTCGCCCGAGCGGCGCACCTGCTGGGACTGGACGTTGCGGCAAAGCACCGAATAGAACATCGGTGCGGTCGCCACGTTGATATTGGGCCGGCCCACCGGATAGACGGTCATCTGGTCGCCAAAGGCGTCCATAAACGCCTCGGTGACGCCCTCGACCTGGTACAGCTCGTCGATGTGGGTCAGCTTGGCGTTTCGGGGCTCGATATCGCGTTCATTTCGGGCGTACGGGCGGCTCTCGTCGCCGCTCGACGAGCGAATGGTACACTCCGAGGTCATCTGCAGGGCTTCTTGGTTGAGATCGACGAAGTCGACGATGCGCCCGAGCACGAGCGCCCGATCGAGGGTCTCGCCGCGCTCGTCCTCTTGCTCGAAGATGCTGTCGTAGCTGGAGTCGATGACCATCGCGCATAGCTCCTGCAGGTCGCCCTCGGTGATCTCCTGGGTGGCGAAGCGGTTGATGTCGATCTTGCCCTCCTCGGGCATGATGTCGACGCCAAATTCACCGCTGAACTCGCCGAAGCCCTCCACGCCCGAGTCCTTGAGGTTGATGCCGCCCACCGGACTCTCGAGCTTGCCGGAGTTGAACGGCTTCATCAGCAGGTCGACGTATTGATACATCTGAAAATTGCTGCGACGCATCGCCCGGCTGATCAGCTGGGCCATATCGTCGGTGCCCTCCTGGCCGGCCTCGCGCGACTCCGACTGCAGCGCATATTGAAACGACAGCAAGATGCGGCTCAGGTTGACCGACGAGCGCGCCAGATAATAGCTGCGCAGCTTGTCGGCCTTATTGGTCGACATCGATAGGTTGACGCGGGTCGAATAGGCGTACTCGACCACCGCCGTCGACAAAATGGCAATGGTCACCAGCACCAACACCAGGGCGATGCCCGAGGGGCGCTTGTCCAGCGGGTTTTTGGCCGGCTGGTCCAGCGCGTCGAGGGTGCGCCGTGTAAGATGTGCGATGAGCTGCATCATCAAAACTCCATGACCTCAGAGGTCTCGATCTGGGTCTGGATGGTAAAGACTTCTTCGTTGCCGCGCGGATCCTGGGGCGTCAGCGTCACGGTCATGCGAACCCGGGTGGGCAGCCGTCCGGCGTGCTCACGCCGGGTGGTGTCCCAGCTGTCTTGCCAGCGTCCCTCGGCCATCTCCTCCATCGTGCCCATCTCGACCGGGCCGGGATCCCAATATTCGAATTCGACACTCTCGATATCGGGTACCAGCAAATAGATGGTCCCGCCGTCGGTGATGTCGTCGTCGAGCGAGGTGTCCTCTCGGCGCATCAAATTCAGGACCATCTCTCCGGTGTCCGGATCGCGGTCGCGCTGGGTAAAATAGCCGATCTCGGCGTGGTGGCTGGCCTTCTCGCCCTCGAGGCTTCGCACATGAGCGAAGTTGGTGAAGTGCAGCTCGTCGTCGCGGCCGATCATGCCGAATTGGACCGGTTCCGTGAGCATGCGAGCCATCGCGTCTGCGTCACCCTCCTCTTCTGCTTCTTCGCCTGGCAGCTCCTCGCCGCCGTGGCTCGGCCCGGCCACATACGCCGAGGAGACCTCGCGGGCCATGCGGTCCATGGCCACGCGCATGATCTGGAAGCGCTCGAAGCGATCGGTCATCCAATCGCGCGTGTCGAACATATTGGCCACGCCCACCCAGCTGATCGCGGTCAGCATCGACAGTAGCATCACGGCGAGCAGCACCTCGATGAGCGTAAAGCCGCTGGGGGCCCGGCCCGTAGGGAACGGGTGGGGCGCTCGTGCATTCCGAGAGCGCGCGGTATCTGCGGAGTTGTGTCGACGGTTATCCATCATTCCATCCCGTCGCCGAGGTCGGCTTCGCCGGTGCCGAAGAGGTTGAACTCCGAGCTGTCGCGGTCGACGACGTATTGGGTCACCGACAGCGTCTCTTCGCTGCCGCCGAAGTCGTAGTAGATGACCAATTGGACGCGGCGGACCTTCTTACCGATCTGGTTGATCATCTCGGGGACCTGGGCGATGAGCATCGGCAACATCGCGCTAAACGCCGCGTTGCCCTTGAGCGCGCCCTGGGAGTCCTGGCCGCCGAAGAGCTGGGCGTTGACCTGGGCCATCAGCTCCTCTTTGACGGCGTCGGGGATCTCGACCGGGTAGACCACCGCCTCCCAGCGCACGTCATCGAAACCTTCGTCGCGAAACGTCCCGCTATAGCGCTCGACGTCGTCGCTAAACCCCTCTTCCATCATCTCGTATTCGATGTCGGTCATCTTGCCGCGGGCCAATTGGGTGACCCGGGTGACCGTATTGGCGTAGATCGCCTGCTGATTGCTGTTGGCGGTGGTGCCGATGAGCACCGTCAGCCCGCTGGCCAAAATCGCCAGCGCGATCAGCACCTCGAGCAGCGTGAAGCCTCTTTGTCGGGTTCGCTCAATCATCGTCTTCACCATGTTCGAGCAACTCACGATCGTCGAGCCTCTCGCTGGTCAGCCGGATCCGGCCGGTCAGCGGCTCGTTGACCAACGAATAAAAATCATCCTCGCCGCCGGTCAACACGATGATCACCGGCTGCTGGAATCCGTCGGGAAAGAAGTTGACCGCCACCTTGCCCGAGGTGATCGGCCGGTCCTGATAGGCCACGTGGACCTCTTCGATGCTGATCCCCTCTTTGAAGGTATGCGGCTCGATGGCGCCGTCCTCGACCTGCTCATAGGTCGGCGCCTGGTGGATGCCGAATGGGTCGCTCTCCCCATCATCGAAGAGGTTCGACGAGCTGGCGCTCTTGCGCCGCTCTTCCTCGGCCACCTCCTCGGGCAGCACACCCTCGTCGGAGCCCAGGTTGGGCATCTCCCGGACCACCGGCGCGTCGGTCACCTCGGTGTGATACGAGCCCTCATCCAGGTCGATGACCATGCGGTACTGCGCCCCGTTGACCGCCGCACGCGTCCACGTGTACTTCATCGCCGAGGTCATCCGCATCGCCTCATTGCGCAGATCGCTGGCCGACAGCGCCCCCACGGTATACACCGACATGGCCATCAAACCGGCGGCGATCGCCATGACCACCATCAACTCGATGATGGTCATGCCTCGCGGCCGGGTCAGGCTGGATGTGAGTTTGTTGCTCACTCGTGGCTTACCTACAAAAAAGGGTGCGTTCTCAACCGGTGCCAGACCATCCTGGTCTGGACTTACCGGCTAACCCGGCCGATATCGTCTTCATTGCCCGCGATTCCGTCCGGCCCTGCAGAAAAAAGTACATAATCGGACTCGCTCGTTCGCACGTACACGTAGGGCTGTCCCCACGGATCCGACAGAACTTCTTGCATGATGTTCCGATCGACCAATTGGTCGAGCTCTTTTGGATATTCATGCGGGTCGGTGCGCGTGTAATACATGTCGAGCGATTGCTTGATGTTGCCCGTTTGGATTTTGGCTTCCTCTTGGTTCGAGCCGCCGGGGCAACTTGTGACGGTAAAAGCCCAGCCGAGTTGGAGGAACGAGAGCACGGCGAAAAGCACAGCGAATTTCCACCAATTCTGACGTACAACTCGACCAAACTTCGCTAGACCGAGTTGTGTTTGGTGCGCTTGGCTGATCATGTCGATCTCCTCGCTGTGGGTCGGCTTCCGCCGCGGGGCCCAGGGCCCCGACGTCGTCAGCCGATGCGGACAAGCTGTCCGCGCTCCATGCGCCGCGCTCCATGCGGACAAGCTGTCCGCGCTCCATGCGCCGCGCTCCATGCGCCGCGCTCCATGCGGACAAGCTGTCCGCGCTCCATGCGCCGCGCTCCATTTACTCTCGCGCTTATTGTTGGCCGTCGCCGCCGCTGTCGCCCAGGCGGATGTCATCCTCGGTGCCCTCGGACATATCCTTGCCCTTGCTCATCAGGGTGTAGTCGCTGCGGCCCTCGCGGCGGTAGACATATTGCTCGCCCCAGGGGTCGGCCGGCACCTCTTGCATGATGTTGCGGTCGACCAGCTGGTTGAGGCTCTCCGGATATTGATGGGGATCGGTGCGCGTGTAGTACATATCGAGCGATTGCTTGATATTGCCCATCTGGATCTTGGCCTCTTCCTGGTTGGCGTCGTCCAGCGCGCCGACCACGTAGAAGCCGACCACGCCCATGATCGAGGCCATAATCGTAATAACGATCATGATCTCGATGAGCGTCATACCCCGCGGGCTCATCAGTTTCGCGCTATCGGTTCGCTTCAAATTGCTCAGCAGCTTCATATCTCGCTCCTTCTTCGTTTTTAGTGAACTCCTCATAAATCCTACCTCCGCTTCTCCGCTTCTCCGCTTCTCCGCTTCTCCGCTTCTCCGCTTCTCCGCT
>CAYLTX010000045.1:0-8051 GCA_964386725.1 uncultured Bradymonadales bacterium
GACTCGAAAGAACGGTGGGTGTAGACGCGAACGTCCTGGGTGAGACCGGCAATCGGGCTGACTTCGAGGTTGAATACATCGCCCTCGAGCGCCTCGCGCGAGACATAAAAGACGTCACGGTCACCGGGTCTATCGTAAAAGCCCTGGATTTCACCGGGGGCCTCGAAGCGAGTGGCCGCGTCGATATCATCGTTGGGCTCGGCCTCGACGGTGCCGCCGGAGAGCCGCTTTTGAAAGGAGATCTCGTAATCACCGGTGGACCCATCGGCTCCGGCCACCAAAATGCGCTGCGGCACCGAGGAAACACCCAAGATCGGGATGACCTCGGCCTCCCCGGCGGACCCGAGGTTATATTCGATGGGAGCGTCGTCGCCGCTGGCCACTTCGACGCGCACGATCGGGTCGAGCGCATCATCGGCGGGCTGAACGTTCAGCTCGACCTGCCACGACTCGCCATTTCTCGAGGTGAGCGCGTACCAGTCCTCGTCGTCGCCGTCGCCGATCGCCCCCTCTATCGGCCGCGTGTCACCGCCGAGTTCGACCAGCGTAGCCTGCTCGACAAAGTCGTTGGGCTCCTGCTCGCTCGGCGCCGAGGACTCGCCGAGCGAGCGGCGTTGCTTGGCCTTCTCGACCTGCTCTTGGCGCTCGCCCGGATTGCTGATCATCTTACGCACGCGCTCCTCACACTCGCAGGAGGCGAGCGGCAGGAGCACGAGAAAACACGGGATGATCAGTCTGAGAGGATACTTCACTTGCTATTATAACGCTTGATGAGTTCGTCAGTCAGATCCATCGAGTCCTTGGCGAAGAGCACCGACGATTCGGTTTTCTCCAACACCAAGTCATAGCCTCTATCATCAGCGATCTTGGCGATGATGGTCTCCATCTTGCCGAAGATCTTCTGGGTGGCCTTGCTCTCCTTCTCGGCGAGCTCGCGCTGCATCTCCATGTAGAGCTGCTGGAGCGAAGCCATCTGCTGCTGCAGTTTGATGGCCTTCTTGCGCTTGGCCTGGTCGGTCATCATCTCAGCGCCCGACTCCAAGCTCTGCTTGAGGTTTTTAACCTCATTCTGCTTCTTGGTCAGCGTTTTTTGCTTGGCCTCGAATTCTTTTTTGAGCTTGGCCTTGGCCTTCTTGCCCTCTTCGACGCTGTTGAGCGCGCGTTGGAGGTCGACGTAGCCGATCTTCTTGACGTCCTGTGCGAAGACCGGAGCGCTGACCAGGCTCAAGCCCAACAGCAACCCGGCGGCCAGGAAAAGCGGGATGACGCGGCGAAGTATGCGAGCTCGATCGTTATGCGCGATCATAAAAATGCTCCTTGTGCTCGAAAAGCTAAATAAGATGCCGATTAAAAGGCGTTTCCGATGCTAAAGTCGAATACAACCGGCTGCTCGTCTGTCAGACGTGACAACGGGATGCCCCATTCAAAACGAAGCGGGGCGATCGGACTGAGCCAGCGAAATCCAAACCCGACCGAGGTCCGCAGCGCGTCCTCGAATTCATTGTCCTCGTCGGCGAAAATATCCGGTGTGAGGACAAAGGACTGGTCATTGTCGAAAGCGTTACCCATATCGGTGAAGACCACGCCTTTGATGCCGGCCGCAGTGAAGATCGGAAATTCGATCTCGGCGGTGAAGATCATTCTCTTATTACCGCCGATGCGGAATTCGTTGAGCCTGGCTCCCGGGTCGCCGGTCGAGGCCGCGACCTCGCGCACCGGCCCGAGCGTGTAGCGCTCGAAGCCACGCACGGTCGTCGGCCCACCGACGAAGTAGCGCTCGAACAACGGCACGTCTCCGTTGGGGTCGACGTTGGTCACGTAGCCCATCTCGGCCTGAAGCCGGAGGACAAACTCCCAAAAGATGGGCATATACCAGCGAGTCTCCAAATCGAACTTGAGAAACTCGTTTTGGCTAAACGTGAAACCGCGGTCTGCAAATTCCACCTTTCCGGAATGAAAGCTGCCTTCGGTGGGGAAGAGCCGGTTGTCTCGGGTGTCGTAATTGATGGCGCCCTGCAGGCTGCTGGTCAGTCCACCGCGAAACAGAGAGCCGGTGCCGTCGCGGTTCTGCTCGGTCCGCCCGCCGGCGCTGATATCGACGTCCTCGAGCTTGTAGGTCGCCGAGGCGACCAGGTCGCCGGGGATATCGAGATTAAACGCATCCGAGATCGGATAGCCGAACGTCAGGTTGCCGCCGGTGGACTGGCGGGTGAAGTCCTGGAACGCATACTCGAAGTTGTACAGGTCGAAGGAGAACCTCCACCGGCTGCCCAACAACCACGGCTCGGTGAACTTCAGATTGAATAGGGTTCGGATGCTCGACAGCTGCGCCTGAAACGACAGGCTCTGGCCGCGGCCGAGCAGGTTGTTCTGCGAGATCTGAGCGTTGGCGATGAAGCTCTCCGCGCTCGAGAAGCCCGCGCCGACCTGGAAGGTGCCCGTGCGCGTCTCGTTGACCTCGACGCGCGCATTGATCAGGTCGTCCCGGGCACCGCGTTGGGTGGTAATATCGACCTTGTCGAAGAAGCCCAGCCGCTGGATCTCACGGCGCGAGGCCTCCATCTTGCTGGCCGAGAATAGCTCGCCCTCTTCGATGCGCAGCTCTCGGCGAATGACGTTGTCGCGGGTCTTGGCGTTGCCGACGATCTCGATACGTCCGAAGTAGACCTGGTTGCCCTGCTCGATGTCATAGGACAGGTCGACCGAGTTGTCCTCGGGATTGATGCGGGTGAGCGGATTGACGTTGACGTAGGCGTATCCGGCGTTGCGGTACAGATTCCTGAGCCGCTCGATGTCCCGGCGCATCGTGCCGTAGCTGAATACCCCGCCCTCTTCCAATTCGACCAGGTCGAGCAACTCGTCCTTCTCGGAGATGAGGTCGCCGCGCACGTCGACGCCTCCGGCGAAGAATTGGTCCCCCTCCTCGATATTGATGGTCAAGTACAGGTAGCGCTTGTCGCGCGACAAGCGGATGGACGGCCGGGCGACGTTCACCTGCACGTAGCCCTTGTCGTAATAATAAGCGGTCAGGCGCTGGAGGTCGGCCTCGAAGGCGTCCTCTTGGAAAGTTCCGAAGTCGGTCAAAAACGAGAAGTAGCTGCCCTGGCGGGTGGCCATGATATTGGCCAACTCGTCGTCGGGGATATTCTCGTTGCCCAGGAAGGTGATCTTTTTGACCTCGACCTTGGCGTACTCGACGATCTCGAAGGTGACCACGGCCAGGTCCGGGCGGTCCTCGCGTGCGGTGATATCGTAGTCGACCTCGGCCAGGTAATAGCCCTCTTCGGCGTAGAGCTCGCGAATTTTCTGGGCGTTTTGCTGTACGCGCGCCACGTCCAGAATGGCGAAGCGCTCCAGATCGACCACGTCGCTGATCTCTTCGTCATCGAGTTCGTCGTTGCCCTCGTATCGGATCTCGGCGATCGCGGGCTTTTCGTCGACGATGAACGAGACGACCAACTGATCTTCGTCAGTGACGGTGGCGTCGACGCGAATATCGCGGAAGAAGCCCAGGTCGAAGACCCGCTGGATATCGTCGGAGACTTGCTCGAGGTCGAGCGGCTGGCCGGCCTCGGTCTGAACGCGTTGGAGAACCGACTCGGGCTCGACGCGGCGGTTGCCGACCACCTGGACGCGATCGACCAACTCGCCCTCCCGAGCCGCGCGTCCCTCCGGGACACTGGCAGTCTCGGCAGGCTCGAGGGCCTCCTCGGGGACCTCCTCGGCCTCGAGTTGCTCCTCGCGCAACTGGTCGCCCATATCGCGGCGTGGATCAGGCTGCTGAGCCTGGACGGCTCCAGCCAGCCCGCTGAGTGTGCACAGCATGGCCACGAGAGCCACCAGCCAGCGGCCAAGGCGGCCTCGGGGGTGGTTATCGGTGGGGTGTCTTTGCGCCTGTGGGCGCTTGCGACGAGCGCAGCTCACGATTTCCCTTGTGTGCGCACCGGGCACATTCAATCAAACCAATATTCGGACGATCATTCATTTGCTAGTGCTCGCACTGCGAGCGCCCAGCATGTGACACCAGCTCCCTAAGAGCCGGCGCGTGAAGACTTAACCGTTAAGCATTCTATCGGCAACCTCATCGCCTTCTTTTGCACGGGCGCGAAGCTGCTTGGGGTCCGCAGGTTCAGCGTGGAGCAACTCGTCGGGGACCCGGCCCTCGACCCTGGGGTCGCCGGGCTCGAAGGGCAGCAATTTGCCCTGATCGACGACCAGCTTGATAGGCATCTCTTCGGCCAGACGAGGGTCGTGGGTGACGACGATAACCGTCACACCGGTCTCCTCGTTGAGCTCACGCAAGACAGCGTGTATCCCAGCCCCCGTCTTCAGGTCAAGGTTTCCGGTGGGCTCGTCGGCGAGCAAAAGCCGCGGCTTCATATACAGGGCGCGGGCGATCGCCACGCGCTGCTGCTCGCCGCCGGACAATTCCCCCGGCTGGTGATGCAGTCGCTCGGCCAAGCCCACCTGGCCCAAGAGCTCTTCGGCACGCGCCTCCGCCTGAGCGCGCCCGTGACGGGCGATCAGACCGGGCAGCATCACATTTTCGAGCGCCGTGAACTCGGGTAGCAGGTGGTGAAATTGGAAGACGAACCCGACCTCGCGGTTTCGAAACGCCGCCAGCGCCGACGACGAGCGCGAGAAAAGATCCTTGCCGTCGAAGGCGATGCTGCCCGAGGTGGGCTCGTCGAGGGTGCCGATGACCTGCAGAAGCGTGCTCTTACCGGCTCCGCTCGGGCCCATGATGGCCATGCGGTCGCCGGGGTAAGCACGAAACTCCATATCCTCGAGCACCGTCAGCGTCTTACCGCGATGCAGGAAGCGCTTGGTCAGCCCGTGGGTTTCAAAAAGTGGGGTCTGAGTGGAGCGCGCCCCGGCGGCATTCTCTGTCTTGTCGTTAGTCATAGCGAAGTCCGTCGACCGGTTTGAGTTTCGATGCCAGATAGGCCGGATAGACCGTGGCTACCCAACTGATGAGCAACGCACAGACGATCACCGCCACCACCTCCCAGGTGTTGACGTCGACCGGCAGCGTCGAGATGTAGTAGACCTCCGAGTCCAACGGCACCCCGTAGACTCTCAGGTAGGTGCAGATACCCAGCCCGAGCAGCAGGCCGATAAACGCGCCCAGCGCTCCGATGACCAGCCCCTGGAATTGGAAGATGCGCCGGATTCCACCGTCGGAGACGCCCATCGACTTCAAAATGGCGATATCGCGGGCCTTCTCGATGACGATCATGATGAGCATCGCGACGATGCTGAAGCTGGCCACCAGAATAATGAAGGTCAGCACCACGAACATGGCGATCTTTTCGAGCTCGAGGGCGAAGAACAGACTGCGGTTCATCTCCTGCCAGTCGAGCACCTCGAAGGCCGCTCCCAGCTCCTCTTGGAGGAGATCGCCGATCGCGATGGCCTCGTTGGGGTCGACCGTCTTGATCTCGACGCCGCTGGCCCCCTCCCGATTCAAGAAGCTCGCCGCGTCCGAGAAGGTCGTATAAGCATAGTTGGCGTCGTATTCGTACATGCCGGTCTTGAAGATGCCCACCACCCGGAACGGCCGGCTCCTGGGCATCATGCCGGTCGGGCCCATATCTCCGTCGGGGGTGACGATATTGACCTCGTCCCCCAGATCGACCTGTAACGAGCGGGCGAGCTCCGGCCCGATGAGGACGCCGGGCAGCCTGCCGCCCGGCAGCTCGTCGCCGTCTTCGTCTGCCTCGGCCTCTTCGCCGTCGCCGAAGATCGGCGGCATGCCACCCTCATCGTCGTCGGCCTCCTCCTCACCGGTGATCGGCGGCATACCGCCGTCATCGTCGTCGGCCTCCTCCTCACCGGTGATCGGCGGCATACCCGTGTCGTCCCCGTCATCTGAGGCGCCGTCTTCGGCGGGCTGAGCTTCGGCAGAGTCGGGCTGTGGTGGCTCCCTGGAGCCATCCTCGGCGCCGCCGGCCTTGTCTTTTTCATCTTCATAGTCGCCGCGCTCTTTATCGATACGCTCGAGGATCTCGTCGATATCGCGATCACGCTCGTCGGCGAGCCCTTCGAGCAGCGGTGCGGGGTCCTCCAGGTAGGACAACTTGCCCTTGCCCTTGTCGATGGCCTCGGGCAACTCGCTGACCTGACCGACACGATCGGGATCCACCCCACGCAGCACCACGCCGCTGAGGTTGGTGGGGCTCGAGATCATCAACTCGGCCTCGATAAACGGCTCGGCGCCGATCACCCCTTCGACCTGCATGACTCGCTGGGCGATCTCGTCGGCGTTGACGATATCGCCGCCCTCGGCGTCCTGGACGACGACATGCGCCTTGGTTCCCAGGATCTTATTCTGCAGATCTGCCTTAAAGCCGCCCATCACGCTCAAGACCACGATCAGCGCGGTCACCCCGAGGGCGACCCCGCCGATCGAGATCAACGTGATGATGCTGACCACTTGGGTTCGCTTCTTGGCCATCAGATAGCGAAGCCCGATAAAACGTTCGTAAGACATGACGGCTAAAAAGCCCGTGTAGAGAGGTGCGTATTCAGATAACGCAATGAGCGACAGGGATGGTTCAACTGGCTTCGGCGTGCTCCTCTTCGTCGTCGGCACCCTCTTGGAGAAGGAAAGCCTCGATAAATTCGTCGAGATCGCCGTCGAGCACCGCGTCGGTGTTGCCGATGGTCACCCCGGTGCGAAGGTCTTTGACCTGCTTGTAGGGGTGGAGCACGTAGGAGCGGATCTGGCTGCCGAAGGCGACCTGCTTTTCCTCGGCGTGCTCGGCGGCGGCGCGCTCCTCGCGCTCGCGGACCTCTTTTTCGTAGAGCTTGGCGCGAAGAATCTTCATCGCCGTGGCCCGGTTTTTGTGCTGGGAGCGCTCATTTTGGCATTGCACTACGATGCCGGTCGGCTCGTGGGTCATACGCACCGCCGAGTCGGTCCGGTTGACGTGCTGGCCGCCGGCGCCGGAGGCCCGGTAGGTGTCGACCCTCACATCCGAGGGGTCGATATCGATTTCGATATCATCGGAGATCTCGGGGGCCACGGCGACCGCGGCAAAGCTTGTGTGACGCCGGCTATTGCTATCAAAGGGGCTGATGCGCACCAGTCGGTGCACGCCGGCCTCGGCCTTGAGCAGTCCGTAGGCGTAATCGCCGGTCACCAGGATATCGACGCCCTTGATGCCGGCCTCTTCACCACGCTGCTCGTCGGTGATCTCGGCCTTCCAGCCCTTCTTCTCAAAGTAGCGCAGGTACATGCGCATGAGCATCTGAGCCCAGTCTTGGCTCTCGGTGCCACCGGCGCCCGCGTTGATCGAGAACACGGCGTTGTGGTCGTCGTGCTCGCCGCCGAGCATCCGGCGGGTCTCGAGCTCGGCGATGGTCTTCTCGGTCTGCTCGAGCAGTCGAGCGGCCTCCGCCAGCGAATCCTCGTCGCCGCCGACCTCTGCAGATAGCTCGACATATACGCGCGCCTCTTCGAGGTTCGTTCCCTGCTGCTCGATACTCTCGAGCAGCGCCTCGACGTCGCCGCGCTCCTGCATCAACTCCTGGGCGCGATCGGTGTCGTCCCAGAATCCAGGGGCTTGGCTGATGGCGTCGAGCTCTTCGAGGCGTGCCTGCTTTTGCGGCAGGTCAAAGGTACCTCCGGAGCTCGTCGAGGCGCTCTTTGAGCTCCTCGCGCTTTGCGCTCAATTCGTTACTCATGGTCGGACTCCGATTGTCTGGCTTTCTGCCGTGATGGGCGTTTCCCGCGGACGGGAAATTATCTATATCAGTGATAAGTCTATTCGGCTGTTAAGAATGCGCGAAAAGGCGCTTCTATTCCCTTCGTAAGCGGGGCACCGACCGCTGCTGGTAGGGCTGGCGTATGTAACGCGGTCGGGGTGGGAGTGTCAATTGGTGGGTAGAGACGACCCCTTGCTATCACGCCGACGTGATAGCAAGGGACTCCAACCTCAACCAAGCCGCGAAAACGCACTCATCCCCGGATAAAACGCGTTCTCGCCCAGTTCCTGCTCGATGCGCAGCAACTCATTATACTTGGCCACCCGATCCGAGCGCGACAG
>CAYLTX010000045.1:8061-41290 GCA_964386725.1 uncultured Bradymonadales bacterium
GATTTGACCGCTATTGGTCGCCACCGCAAGGCTGGCGATGGTCGTGTCCTCGGTCTCGCCCGAGCGATGGCTGATCACCGAGGTGTAGCCTGCTCGGTGGGCCATCTCGATGGCCTCGAGGGTCTCGGTCAGCGTGCCGATCTGGTTGACCTTGATGAGAATCGAGTTGCCGACCTGCTCGTCGATGCCTCGGCGAAGTCGCTCGGTATTGGTCACGAACAAGTCGTCGCCGACCAGTTGGATGCGGTCGCCGATGGCGTCGGTCAGCGAAGCCCAGCCGTCCCAATCGTTCTCGTCGAGGCCGTCCTCGATGCTGATGATCGGATACAGGTCGCACAGCTCGCTATAGAAGCCTACGAGTTCCTCGGAGCTCAGCGAGCGATCCTCGCCTTCGAGCTCGTAGCTGCCGGCGTCGGCGTCGTAGAATTCACTGGCCGCGCAATCCAGCGCCAGGCGGACCTGGTCGCCCGGGTTGTAGTTGGCCGCCTGTATGGCCTCCATAATCAGGTCGAGCGCCTCTTTGTTGCTACCCAGGTCGGGGGCAAAGCCACCCTCGTCACCCACGGAAGTCGTGTAGCCACGCTTGGTGAGCACACGCTTGAGCGAGTGAAAGATCTCGGCGCCGCATTGGAGGGCTTCGCTGAAGGTCTCCTCGCCCACCGGCACGATCATAAACTCCTGGATATCGACGTTGTTGTCGGCGTGCTCGCCGCCGTTGATGATATTCATCATCGGCACGGGCAGCATATTCGAGCTCAACCCGCCGATATAGCGATACAGCGGCATGCCCAGGCTATTGGCCGCCGCGCGCGCGGTCGCCAGGCTGACCGCCAGGATCGCGTTGGCGCCGAGCTCGGCTTTGTTGTCGGTGCCGTCGGCCTCGAGCATCAGTCGGTCGATGCCCACCTGATTGAAGACGTTCTCGCCGTCGATCTCCGGGAAGATGCGGTCATAGATATTGTCGACGGCCTGCTGGACGCCTTTGCCGCCGTAGCGCTCACCGCCGTCACGAAGCTCGACCGCCTCGTGCTCGCCGGTCGACGCACCGCTGGGGACCGCCGCCCGGCCCCGAGTGCCGTCCTCGAGGATAATCTCGCACTCGACGGTCGGGTTTCCGCGGCTATCCAAAATCTCGCGCGCGATGACATCGGCGATAAACATCCCATCATTCTCGTAGAGGTCCATCTCATCATTCCTGTTGCAATAAGGTTATTCAGGCCAAACAGCTGCGCTCAGTATGGGTCACATTCACACAACATTCGCCCCACTTCGTCAACCTCAAGGATTACCGCTGCTCGACTTCATCGGTGCCCGACCTTCCAGGCCTGCCTTCCAGGGCAGGGATGCCCTGGCACCGGTTGCGGTGGCTTCTCTTAATCGAGGCGTTCGACGGCCCAAAACGGCGAGTTGTAAAATTTGCTGGCCGGCGCACGGGCGTGCAGGCCGAAGAGTTCGGTGTCGGGGTCGACGATGGCGGCGACCTGGTAGGGCACGTTGAAGAGGCTGAGGTGGACGCGGGCGACCTCTGCGGGGAGCTTGCCGCCCGAGCCGCGCGCCCCGACGAAGAGGCCGACGACGTGTTGGGGCGGATCACTGCTGTGGCCGGATAATTCGGCGACGAGGCTGTCCAGCTCGGGCTTGAGGGATTGGTAGAGCTTGTCCAGCCCGGCCGTGTACTGGAAGCGGGAAAAGCCGGTCACCTCCAGAAAGGGCCCGCGGTCGTCGACCGCAAAGGCTCCCAGGAGCACCGCAAACGACGGCTCGTCGCGGTAGCCGGCGGCAAAGGCGAGCTCATCGAGGACGTCCTGGTAGACGAAAAAACGCACCTCGTCGCCGCTCATCTGCCCGTACGGGCGCGCCTCCAGGCCTTCGGCCTCGGGCGGAGCATCTCTAAAAATCGAATTGGCCAGCTTCTCGCCGGCCAATCGAACCAACTCTTCGCGGTCCATGAGGGTCTTTCGCAGCTGGAGGGGGGGGAGGCAAAGCTCAGGAACGAGGGCGCACGGCGCGGTAGGCCACGGTGCTGGTCTCTCCGACCGGGGTGATCTCGCCGGTCTTAGAGTTGACATCCCAGGCCACGCATTGGCCCTTCTTACCCCAGTTTTCGTCCTTCTCACGCTCTTTGTCGGCCTTCAGGCTGTGCTCGCAGGCCCACTGCGTATTGGGAGCTTTGTGATCGAATCCGTCTTCTTTTTCGAGGTTGAAGACGTAGAGGATTCGATAGTTATGCTCGTCTTGTCGCTCGGGCATGAACCGACAATTTCTGCGCTCCTTGCACCGCTCGAAGTCGGCGGGGGTATTGGCCTGGGCGGTCAACAGCCACTCGAGCGACTCGATGAGCTCGCTCTCCTTGAGCACCGACGCCAGCGCCTTACACCTCGAGCGGTGACGCTTCTGAGCGCATTGCTTGGCGGCCGGGCCTAGCCAACGCTTTTTGCCGGCGTCGTAGCTGCGTGGCATGATATCGACCTGCTCGGTCTGCTCGAATTCCTCACCGGCGCGCATGATATCGGCCGCCTGCAGGTTGACCGCACGCAACGCCTTGCGATCGTAGTCGAATTTAAACTCGGCGTAGGTGGGCTCGCCTTCTTCGACCCACTGAAAATAGGCGTCGAATTTATTGCCCCGATCGTGGTCGATGGTCCACCCGAGGATGGTATCATCGTCGGTATCGCCGGTGCGCTGCGAGAAATACAGCAAAAGCGCTCCGCCCAGGTTGACCCCCGACTCGAAGCGGTGGTTAGTGATCGCGGCGACGACCTGCTCGGCCTTGTCGTAATAATCCGATTTGACGCCGTTTTGGGGACTCTCAGCAACCGTGGCGAGCACGTTTTTGGGGACGACCTTTTGCTCTTTGAGATCGACGAGCCAAGCCGGGCCCACCCGGATATTGGCGTCCTCGAAGGCATAGCGCACGAGGTAGAATTGGGGCCCGTACTTGGTCTCGCCCCACCAAAACGCCTCCCATCCGGCCGCCTCGCCGCTGGTGATCTTGAGCTTATCCTTGATGAACTTCTCGTCGTCGAGCACCTCCGAGACCCGGGTCGGCCCATCCTCCTCTTCGGTGTCCGACTCGGCGACCTTCTTTCGCTTGACCAGCGAAATGGCCGCTTCGCGGTTTTGCTTGGAGGCCCACGGGTTTTCTTTTTCTTTAGTGTCCCGCTCGCGCTCGACGACCCGCTCGATCACCTGAGTCTCGGCATCGCGGGTCAGCTCGAGGATGAGCAGACCGCCTACAACCAAGATCAACACGCCGATGAGCCCAAGGGTAATTTGAAGAATTAACCGCGTGTCCATTCGTTCTCTTAGGCTTTAACTATAAATGAAAAGTTCTTCGACGAATATAGCAGACAGCGCGGCGATCGGGCAACGTGGGTCAAGAGACTAAGAAAGTGAGAGAGTGAGAAAGTGAGAAAGTAAGAACAACAAAAGACTCCAACCGGACATCCTCCGCCAAACAAGCGCAGTTGCAGTATCTAACTCTCTTACTCTCTAACTTTCTCACTCGCTGCTGTTCTCGAGATCGTAGACGGCGACATTGTCGAAGTGAACCGGCGCCGACCAAACGTTGAAGGCGAAGTGACGATGTCCGTCGCCCTTCAGTGGGTTGGCATCCTCGTAGGTCATGAAGGACTTGCCGTTGACGTACCACTCGAGGGTTCCGTCGGTGCGCTCGACCGCCATGCGGTAGGTGTGGCCGGGCACGACGCCGTGGGTCTCACGTGATTTGCGGTCGTTGCCGTGCTCGTCGAGGCGGGCGATCACGTCGAGCGAGTTCTTCCAGCCGCCGAAAATGAGCACGTAGCCCGACTCGTGGGTGTGGCCGTCACCGAAGATCTCGACCTTGATATCGCCCACCGGCGAGCGCGCCTGGACGTCGAACTCCACGCGCACCTCCTCGGGCAATGGGCGATCGAGCCACAACGGGTCATTCTTGATGTCCACGCCGAGCACGGCGCCGTCTTCGATGCGCCAGTCCCCCGGGCCGTCTTCGCCCTCGCCTTTGACCCAGTCCGGGCCGATCTCGGCACGCTCGAAGTCGTCACTGAACACCAACTCGCCGTCGGCCGTATATTCGGTCTCGGTCGATCCGCCCTGCGCGTCCGACTTGGACGTATCGTCACAGCCGGCTGCAACGGCGACGATCAGCAGCGCAGATATCCACAGTCGTGATATATTCATCTCTTCTTAAATCTCGTCGCTATTGTCGTCATTCAGATCGAGCTTCACTGTCTTTCGAAGCTCGGCGGGATCCACTTCTTCCTGGGCCGGCTCTTGTCGAGCACGGTCTGTGGGACCAGAAGCCAACGCAGCCGCGGGCTTTTTGCGCCCTTCGGACGGCTTCACGGCGGCCTCGTCGAGCAGATCGTCGTTGATCACCATCGAGCCGGGGGCCGGCGTCACGTCGCTCTGCAGGTGCACCTCGTCCCAGCGCGCCGGCTCGTAGCGAAGCTCGCTTGGCACCCGGCGCAATTGGCTGGCAAAGCGGCGCGCCACACCAAAGAGGACCTTCGCGGCCAGCTCCGGCAGCGTGCGCAACAGCTCGAAGAGCGGCTTCTTTCGAAGCACGATCAGCGAAACCGGCTCGAGCGCCTCGAAGGCCTCGTCGGCGACCTGCTCGGCGAAGATTTCGAGCACGCCGAAGGTCTCGCCGGCGTCCAGCACGATGACGCCCGAATCGGCACCGAGCACACCCACCGACCCCTTGGCAATCAAACACATCGCATCGGCAGGCTGGCCCCGGTCGACGATGGTCTCGCCTGCTTCGAAATCGTGCTGGTCGGCAATCTCGGCCAGCTGAACCAGCTCACGGCGGCTGGCATGCGCGAAAAAGGGCGTCGCCGAGAGTCGATCGACCAGACGGCTGTTCAGGCGTCCCTCCCCGTCGGCGCCGACGCCGGCCACCTCGAGCACGATCGCGGTGATATTATCCTTTCCGCCGCCTTCGAGCGCGTGGGCGATGCAGGCCTTGGCGCGCGCCTCGAGGTCGTCGCCGCCCATCAGCTCGAGGATTTGAGCATCGTCGTCGAAATATCCGCTCAGGCCGTCGCTGCACATCAAAAATTCGTCGTCGGTGTCGACCGGGATATCCAGCGTATCGACCTCGACGACCTCTCGAACTCCAACCGCACGTGTGACCGCGTTTTGATTGGGGATGGAATCGCCGGCTTGGGCCCTGCCCTGGCGGATCATCTCGTTGATCAGCGAGTGGTCATCGGTGAGCTGTTCGACCTCGCCGGCGCGAATCCGATAGATGCGCGAGTCGCCCACATGGCCGATAAAGGCACGCCCGCCGCACAGCAAAAGCGCGCTGCAGGTCGTGCCCATTCCGGTACGCTCGGAGTCTTGCTGCGCGGCCGCGAAGACGCGATCGGAGGCGGCGGTGATCGCCTCCTCGAGCAGCGCGAGCACAGCCTCTCGGTGTTGAGCGTTGGACGGTTCACGGGCGAGGCGCTCGACGACGTCTCGCTGGTCGTCGACCTCCTGGTGGATCGTCTGCACGCTCATGGCGCTGGCGACCTCACCGGCGGCGTGTCCGCCCATGCCGTCGCAGACCACAAACAGCTTGAGGTCGCTGTCGACCAGAAAGTTGTCCTCGTTGTGATCCCGGACTCGACCCTCGTCCGTGGTCGCCCAGAATTCGACCTCCATGCTCGCTCCTGCCGGCGCTAACTCTCCTAATGAACACACTTTTCCTACAATCGCACAGAGCCGCGGGGCGTCCAAGCCTCCGCGCCACCGTGCGCACACCCTCAACCAGCCGCCCCGCCCGACGAGGCCGGCTTGGAGGCGGTCTCGTCGGTCGGCCAGAGCTTGTCGCGGGTAAATTTGAATACCTCGAGCAAGATCGAGGCGACCGGCACCGCTAATAACGCACCGACCAACCCGAAGGTATGCTCTCCGGCGAGCAGCGCAAAGATGATGATCACCGGGTGGATATGCGCCGAGGTGCCGATGATCTTGGGGTTGAGGATATTGCCCTCGAGCGCGTGAATCCCCAGAATCCAGCCGAACGCCGCCAAGCCCGTCCAGAAGCCGTCCATCAAGCCGACCAGAACGATAGGAATGGTCGAAATCACCGTGCCGAAGATCGGAATGACCGACAGCAGGGCGGCGACGACGGCCAGCAGCACGCTGAACCGGATGCCCAGAAACGCCAGGCCGATATAGGTCAACACGCCGTTGACCAAGCAGATCATCAACTGGCCGCGCACTACTCCGGACAAGCCCCGGTCAACTCGGCCGAGCAATTCGCCGTAGCCGTCGCGGTAGTCCTTGGGGACCATCGCCCGGAAAAACTCCTTGAAGGTGGGCAGGTCGATAGAGATGAACGCCGCGACCATGAACGTGAGCATGATCGCGACCAGCAATTGAATGACGCCGAGGACCAGCGCCTGCGCGTAGCCGACCAACTCGGAGATACGCTCGTTCGACGAGCTGATCACGCTCTCGAGCATCTCGTTGACCCGCGCCTCCAGGTCGACCAGCGAACGCACCGCCATCAAATCAGCGCCCCCCTCCTCGGCATCACCGGGCGGTGGACGACGGAGCTTCCAGAGATCGTCGTCGACACGGGCGACTTCGACCTCCCCTTCATTCAAGTACAACTCGAAGCTGCCGTCGGGCCCGGGCACAAGGCGCACGACCGGCTGTTCGGGCCGACCGATTTGCGACCACGAGCCGTGAGACGCATCCGGCACCCGACGGGTGTCCGCGGCGGCGCCGGGCTCGACCTTAAAGCGCTGCGTGAGCCCCCCGTTGTCTTCTTGAAGCTCGAGGTTCACCTCCACGTCAGCCGCCGCTCGCCCGTGCGCTTGGGCCGCGGCGGTCGCCGTGGCCATTTGTGTCGCGGCTTCACGCGCTTGCTGGACCCTGTCTTTGGCCGCAGGGAAGTCCGGCGGCCGCGAGTCGACCGGAAGATAGCTGTCCAGGAAATTCTGGACCCGATCGTTGATCCCCGGCAGGTTGTCGCGGCGAAATTCGGTGATCGCCTCGGGGGCCGTCTCTGCAAAGCGCACGATCTCGCTGACAAAGCGCGGCACCACAAAGAGCACGCTCAGGCTGATGATCCCGAAAAAACCCAGATAAACCAGAATCACCGCAGTCCAGCGTGGGAGCCGCGGCGAGAGCCGGCTGACGATGGGCTCCATCAGGTAGACGATGCCGCAGGCGAAGACGAACGGCAGCAAGATTGCGTGGAAGGCGGCCAGAATGATGACCAAAAATGCCAGCGTCAGCAGCGGCAAGAACAGCTTCCGGCTGCGACTCATCCGCCCATACCAGCGCCCCGATCCGTCGCCGGTCCCATCCCCCGAGCCGTCACCACCGCCGTCACCACCGCCGTCACCACCGCCGACCGAATGGCCGCCGGTCTCGTCGGCCTCGAGCGACCCGTCGACCGGTGGCTCGGACACATTCTGGTGCTCCGGCGCCCCGTCGTCCTGATGTGAATCACCGCCGTTTGCCATCAATACCCATATGAGATCGCAGTTCTCTTAGCTGACGAATATCCCGTGCGCGCCCGTCTTAGCTCGACGTCTCGCGCACCATGCGGGCGAAATCATCGAAGAAGTCGACCGCGTCGTGGGGGCCGGGTCCGGCCTCCGGATGATATTGTACAGAGAGAACCGGAAGACTGCGATGGCGAAATCCCTCGACAGTCTCGTCATTTAGATTCACGTGGGTAATCTCGAGGTCTTCGGGCAGCGTTTCGGTGCGCACCGCATACCCATGATTCTGGCTCGTCATGCTGATGCGCCCGGTGGCCAGGCTCTTGACGGGCTGATTGGGCCCGCGGTGGCCAAACGGCAGCTTGAAGGTCTCCGCCCCCATCGCCCGCGCCAGGAGTTGGTGGCCCAGACAGATCCCGAAGGTCGGGTAACTATCGACCACTCCGCGCACCGTCTCCAGATAATCGTCCAGCGTCGCCGGATCGCCCGGCCCGTTCGACAGGAGAATGCCGTCGGGGTCGAGCTCGGCGAGCGCCTCGGGCGCGGTGGCACCGGGGACCAACGTCAGGCGCAGGCCTTGGCGGTCCAATTCGCGCAGAATGCTGAATTTGACCCCGTAGTCGAGCACGACCACATGCGGGCGATCATCGTCCGGCTCGGAGGGCGCGTAGGGAAGAAATTTAACCCGCGCCTCGCCCAAATCGTCGGCTTCATCGCTGGCGGGCTTCACCTCGATGACCACGGTCAGCGCCTCGGCATGAGCGACCTCCCCGACATATTCACCGGTGGCGTAATCGGGCTGCTCTTTGAGGTGAGTGTGCCAACGCTCGGCGTCCTCGGCGGTCGCGCCGTGGGCGATGACCGCCATCATCACGCCCTTGTCGCGAAGATGGCGCGTCACGGCGCGGGTGTCGACCTCGGTGATCGCCACCACACCGTGCTCCTCGAGCCAATCGGGCAGGCTGTCGGTGCTACGATAGTTGCTCGCCTCCTCGGAGAGGCTGCGCACGATCAGGCCGGCGGCCTGCACCTTATCGGACTCCATATCGGCCCAATTGACGCCGTAATTGCCGATATGGGGCATGGTCAGGGTGACGAGCTGGCCGGCGTAGCTCGGATCGCTGAGGATCTCTTGATAGCCGGACATGCTGGTGTTGAACACCGCCTCGCCGACTGCAGCGCCGCTGGCGCCGACTGCCACGCCCTCGAAGCAGGTTCCGTCCTCGAGCACGAGCAGCGCCGGCTGGCGTGATGCATTTTCTGTTTCGCTGGTCATCTTGGATCTCACTGGTCTGTCAGGCACTTCAACAACACGGCCTGGCGCACCGCGGCGCCATAACCAACTTGTTCGAGAATGAGGCTATTGGGACTATCGGCGACTGCAGCGGTCAACTCCATGCCGCGAATCACCGGCCCCGGGTGCAGAACAAAGGTATCCTCGCCCAATACTTCCTGGGCGACTTGCTCGTCGATGCCCCACTCACGCACGTAGGTGTGGGTGTCGACGAGTTCTCCGTGAATACGCTCTTGCTGGACGCGCAGCATGATGACTGCGTCGGCGCCGTCGAGCGCCTCGTCGCGTGAGCTGGCCACCTCGGCGCCCCAGGCCTCGTCGTCAGATTTGGGAAGCATCATCGACGGCCCGGCCAGGACGACCTTACAGCCGAGCTTGCTGAGCGCATGCACGTCACTGCGGGCCACGCGGCTGTGGACGACATCACCGATGATCGCCACCCGCTTGCCCTCGAGCGCCTCGCCTCTGCGGCGAAACGCCCGGCGAAGCGTCACCACGTCGATGAGGGCCTGGGTGGGGTGCTCGCCGCTGCCGTTTCCGGCGTTGATAAATGGTATCTGGATGCGGTCTTTGACCGCGAATGGCAGGTGGCGCTCGTTGTGGCGCACGATCAGCCCGTCGATGCCCATCGCCTCCAGATTCCGACAGGTATCGAGCACCGTCTCGCCCTTCTTGATGCTGCTCTCATCGCTTCCGATGCGCACTGAAAAGGCGCCCAACTTATTGGCCGCCAACTCGAAGCTCACCCGCGTGCGCGTGCTCGGCTCGAAGAAGACCAGCGCCACCGAGCGCCCGTCGAGGGCACCTCGATACTTCTCGGGCGTGATCACCTGGCCTTCGTCGCCGATAAACGACTCACTCAACTCGACCAGGTCGCGCAATTGCTGGGCGGTGAAGTCCTTTAATCCGATCAAATCCATGGGTGGTCCAACTTGTTTGAGTTGTAGTTGTGATGGTGTTCCATCGCTGGCGACTCGAAACTTCGAGCGCCGCTCAAAAAGTCCTCATCCGAAGATATCCTCAGTGGATCACCTTGCCGACGCGGTCCCACCGGTACGATTCCGGCCCCACCGACAACCAGATGATCATCGCTCGGCCCTTGATATTGTCGACGGGAACTTGTCCCCAGCAGCGACCATCCGAGGAGTTGTCTCGGTTGTCGCCCATCACGAAGACATGATCGTCGGCGATCTCGATGGGCCCGAAATCCTCGTCGGCTCCAGAATACTGAATGGTGTAGCGGTGACCGTTGAGCTCCTCCATCTCGGAGATGCGATGCGGATATAAGAAATTGCCGGTGGTCTCCTTGCGCACAAACGTGCGTTCGACCGGCTCTCCGTTGATGATGAGTTGGTTTTCACGCACTTCGACGGTGTCGCCGGCTACACCGACGATGCGCTTGATGAAGTCCTTTTCATCCTTGAGGCTGCCCGAGTCGATGCACTCCCGCTCGGAGGCCGGCTGCTTGGCCAGGTGGCGTCGCGCCTCTTCCCTGGGGAATTCAAAGACGATCACCTCCCCGCGCTCGGGCTCCGAAAAACGCGTCACGAAGGTCTCGGTAAATGGTATCCGAATCCCGTAGGTGAATTTATTGACGAATAGATGGTCGCCGACCATCAGGGTCGGAATCATGCTGCCGGTAGGAATCTTGAATGCCTCGATGACAAAACCGCGCAACAGAAGCGCAAAGACCACCGCCAAACCGATACTCTCGGCGTACTCGCGGGCGACGCTCTTCTCTTTGCCCTCGAGCTGCTCGTCGATCCAGGGGGCGAGCTCATCGATCTGCTCGTTGGCCTCGTCGACCTCGCCGTCCTCGATGAGGTGACGAACCTCATTGAGCCGCTTTTGTATCTGGCTGCGCACTTCGTTGGACAACCCGTGGGCACGCTCGAGGCGCCCCTGGGCCTTGCGCACAAACGCACGCGGCTTCTCGAGCTCACTCGACTCTGACTTTTTTGATGTACCCACGCTTCGCCTCACTACTCGAACACGCGCGCCAATAGCGCCCGACGCTCTGTCCACCGGCTCCCCAGGGAGCCAAGAGATGGCTTAGTCTTCATCGATACTGAGCACCGCCAAGAATGCCTCTTGAGGGATCTCGACGGTTCCAACTTGCTTCATGCGCTTCTTGCCTTCCTTCTGGCGCTCCAAAAGCTTGCGCTTTCGGCTGACGTCGCCGCCGTAGCATTTGGCGGTGACGTTTTTGCGCATCGCCTTGATCGTCTCGCGCGCCACAACCCTCGAGCCGATCGCCGCCTGGATGGGAATCTCGAACAACTGGCGGTGGATGACCTCCTTGAGCTTCTTGGCAAGCGAGCGGCCTCGCTCGTAGGCGAAGTCGCGGTGGACGATGACGCTGAGCGCGTCGACCGGCTCCTTGTTGACCAGAATATCCAGCTTGACCAGATCCCCCTCTCGGTAGTCGATCACCTCGTAGTCGAGGCTCGCGTATCCGCGGGAGCACGACTTGAGTCGGTCGTAGAAGTCATACACCACCTCGTTCATCGGGATCTCGTAGGTGAGGATGATGCGATTCGAGCCCGAGTAGCGCAGGTCCTGCTGGGAGCCGCGGCGCTCCTCACACAATTTGAGCACCGGCCCGACGTGCTCGGGGGGCACATGGATCGTCGCGCGCACGTACGGCTCCTCGATGACGTCGATATCATTGGCGTCGGGAAGCTCGCTGGGGTTTTCGACATCCAGCAGTTCACCGTCGTTGGTGAAGACGTGGTAGACCACCGAGGGGGCGGTCGTGATCAGATCGAGATCATACTCGCGCTCGAGGCGCTCCTGGATGATCTCCATGTGCAACAACCCCAGAAACCCGCAGCGATATCCGAAGCCCAGCGCCTGGCTGGTCTCCGCCTCGAAGCTCACACTCGAATCATTGAGCGCTAGCTTCTCGAGCGCGTCTCCCAGCTCTTTGTAGTCCTGCGCCTCGACCGGAAAGAAGCCACAATAGACCATTGGAGTGACGTCTTTGAAGCCCGGAAGCGGCTCGGCGGCCGAATTCTTGGCGCCGGTGATGGTATCACCGACCTTGGCCAGGCCGACGTCCTTGACCATCGACGTGACAAAGCCGACCTCGCCGGGCCCCAACTTAGGGACCGCCGTGGGTTTGGGCCGATACACGCCCAAATCATTCACCTCACTTTTGGCCCCCGAGGCCATCCACTTGATGTGGTCGCCTTCTTTGATCTCGCCCTCGATCACCCGCACCAGGTTGATGACGCCGCGATAGGGGTCAAACCAACTGTCGAAGACCAGCGCCTTCAATGGTGCGCTCGGGTCGCCCTGGGGCGGCGGGACCTTCTTGACGATCTCCTCGAGGATCTCGTGGATGCCCACGCCATTCTTGGCGCTGGCGTGCACCGCCTCGGAGGCATCGAGGCCAATGGTCTCCTCGATATCTTCTGTGACGCGATTTGTGTCGGCGGCCGGCAGGTCGATCTTGTTGAGCACCGGGATGATCTCCAAGTCGGCGTCGAGGGCGAGGTAGACATTCGCCACCGTCTGCGCCTCGACCCCCTGGGAGGCATCGACCACCAAGACCGCCCCCTCGCATGCCTGCAGGCTCCGCGAGACCTCGTAGGTGAAGTCGACGTGACCCGGCGTGTCGATCAGATTGAGCAGATAGGTCTCCCCGTCGTCGGCCTCATACTCCAGGCGCACGGTCTGCGCCTTGATCGTGATGCCGCGCTCTCGCTCCAGATCCATGGAATCGAGAAATTGCTCTTTTTTATCGCGAGCTTCGATCGCTCGGGTCTCGTCGAGGATCCGGTCAGCCAGCGTCGACTTGCCGTGGTCGATATGGGCAATGATCGAGAAGTTGCGGATTTTGCTCTGGTCGATGTTACGTTTGGCCATGCTTAGCGTGATCCGTCAGAATGCTTCGAACTGCGCATCGCGCGCAGACGAAGTCAGCATTATTCGCAGGGGCTGTTGCCTTCCCGGTTCACAACCAATGAGTACAAGCGATTATGCCGAGATTGGCGCCGAGCCGGGAAGTCGGGGATACATAACCCAGCGTGTGAGCCAAGGTCAAACCGCAGCGCCGGCGAGCCACCGCCTCGCAACCCCGGTTGGCTCAACTATCTCGCACCTACCCATCAACTGTGCTAGGCTGGGCGCCAAACGCGTGGATCAGATTTCCGTGCTGCCGTGGAGTCTAAAGATGCTACATTTTTTCGTCCGTTCAACCCCCCGGTTGACTTTTTGGGCCGCCCTTGTCTGCCTCACCGGGCTCACTTTGGGCTGCGGAAGTGACGAGAGCGCCAAAAAAGACCAGGCCAACAGCCTCGAGAATTTCGAGGGCCCGTCGTTGACCACCACCGAGGAAGACGGTCTCATCGTAGAGCGCTACACACTCGACGATGATGACAAATTCGACGTCGTCAAGTACTTCGAGGAGTACCCCGATCCGGACGACGAATCGATCACCAAGCGGCGCATTCGTAAAAAAGAGGTCGACGTCAACTCCGACGGCACGTTCAATATCGTGCGCCTCTACGACAAAAAAGGCACGCCCACCAAAGAGAAGATCGACGCCGATCTGGACGGCACTTTCGACTCGATCAGCTATTATGACAACGGCGAAATGGTCAAAAAGGAGCGCCTGACCGACGACGGCTCGCAGGTCTTCGAGACCCGCCACTATAGCGGCGGAAATATCCTGCGGGTCGAGAGGGACCGAAATAACGACGAGAGGATCGACTATTGGGAGTTCTATGAGGAAGGCGTACTCGACCGCATCGGCCGAGACATCGACGGCGACGGCCGCGCCGACACTTGGACCCACCGGTGATCGGCCGGCCCCGGCCACCGACGACCTCCTCGCCGCTTCAATCGCCGCCACTCTTCTAGACGCCTCGCCTCTCCCATGAACAATATGCTCGTGAAGTATCTGCGCGGCTTCGTAACTCGCGCGCGGGCTCAGTGGCGCACCAACGGCGGTGCGCCGATCGGCCTCGACGGGCGCACCCTCGGCGTCCTGATGCTCACCTGCGTGCTGCTGACCCTCTTTTATTATTTTGGCAGGCCCAGCTTCTTTCACCAACCTTCGGTCGAGACGGCCCTGGCCAACTACCTCGATGTCTCCACCAGCCCCCATCGCGGGCTCATCCCTTATTATGGTTGGGCCGCAGGAAGCCTCATCCTGCGCGTCATCATCCCGCTGGTGTGCATCATCTTTTGGTTCAAAGACCGGCCCTCCGAATACGGCTTTCGGCTGTGGCGGCGCGGTCACGGCTGGATCTACGGCCTGCTCTATGTGGTGATGCTGCCCGTGCTCGTCGTGGTCAGCTTCTCGGAAAGCTTCCAATCCAAATACCCGATGTATTCAGACGCGACCGACTCGGTGGGGCATTTCCTGCTCTACGAGGTCGCCTACGGGGTGCAATTCTTCTCGCTGGAGGCGTTTTTCCGCGGCTTTTTGATCTTCGCGCTCTTTCGCAAATTCGGCTACTACGCCGTCGCGATCATGACCGTTCCCTATTGCATGATTCACTTCGCCAAGCCGCTGCCCGAGACTTTGGGGGCGGTCGTTGCGGGGATGGTCCTGGGATACCTGGCGATCGAGAGCCGATCGTGGGTCCCCGGAGCGCTGCTCCACTGGGGAGTGGGGCTGACGATGGATGTATTGGTGGTCGTCCAGAAATACGTGGTCCACGGCTGAGGACCGGCGCTGGCCGGCGGGCTGGCGCCCGCAAGCCTACTCGGCCGGCACGGCCGCGTCTTCGCCCGGCTCCGAGACGGTCGCTTCGACCTTCTCTCTACCCGGCTCCTCTTCGGCCCGCTCCTGGTCGTCATTCGACAACGAGATGGGGTATTTGCCGGTAAAGCATGCCTCGCAAAATCCCGACTCGCCGTCTTCAGTCGGCGCGCTCACCGACTTCCGAAGCCCTTCGATCGACAGATAGGAGAGCGTATCGGCGGTGATATAGGTGCGAATCTCGT
Source organism: uncultured Bradymonadales bacterium (assembly GCA_964386725.1). Lineage (GTDB taxonomy): Bacteria > Myxococcota_A > Bradymonadia > Bradymonadales > Bradymonadaceae > CAYLTX01. The sequence goes on from CAYLTX010000045.1 coordinate 22,765, forward strand.
CGAGCGTGTGCGAGGCCGCGATGAGTTGGCTTCGCTCGGGGGTGTCCAGTCCATAGAAGCAAGGGTGTGTGGTCTGGGGGCTGGCCACCCGAAAGTGGACTTCCTTGGCGCCGGCCTCGCGCAACATCTTGATGATCTTGCGCGAGGTCGTCCCGCGCACGATGGAGTCGTCGACCACGACCACCCGCTTGCCTTTGAGCACCGACTCGACCGGGCTCAACTTCAGCTTGACCCCGAAGTGGCGAATCTGGCTGGAGGGCTCGATGAACGTGCGCCCCACATAGTGGCTGCGCACCAGCCCGAGTTCGAAGGGGATGCCGCTCTCCTGGGCAAAACCGAGCGCCGCGGGCACACCGGAGTCGGGGACCGGCACGATCACGTCGGCCTCGACGCCCGATTCACGCGCCAGCGTCTCGCCCATGCGCTTTCTGACGTCGTAGACGTCGCGTCCAAAAACCGTGCTGTCCGGGCGCGAGAAATACACCAGCTCGAAGATGCACGGCGTGGGGGCCTGCTCGCGGAACGGGCGAATCCACTCTTCGGTGCCATTTCGTCGGCTCACCAACATCTCGCCGGGCTCGATCTCGCGCTCGAAGTCGGCGCCGATGAGCGTAAAGCTGGTCGGCTCGCTCGACACCACCCGGGAGCCGTCGAGCCGCCCCACGCATAGCGGGCGCACGCCGTTCGGATCGCGAAGCGCCACCATAAACTCGGGGGTCAGGCATACCAGGCTAAACGCGCCCTGCACATGGTTGAGCGCGTCGATGATCGCGTCGAGGGCGTTCTCGGCCAAGCTCTTGGCGACCAGGTGGGCGATGACCTCGGTGTCGGTGGTCGTGGCGAAGATGCTGCCCTGCGACTCGAGTTTCTTTCGAAGGGCTACCGCGTTGGTCAGATTGCCGTTGTGGGCGAGCGCAATCGGCCCATATTTGGTCGACACGCTGATCGGCTGGGCGTTGCGAATCGCCGACTCGCCCGAGGTGCTGTAGCGCACGTGGCCGATGCCGGCGTCGCCGGGGAGTCGGGCGAGCACGTCCTCGGTGAAGTTATCACTGACCAGTCCCTGTCGGCGCTGTACGTGCATCTCGTTGTGGTCACGCACGGTGGCGATACCGGCGCTCTCCTGGCCGCGATGCTGGAGGGCGTGCAGGCCCAGATAGATATGATTGGCCGCCTCGTTATTGCCGAGGATGCCAAACACCCCACACTCTTCTTCGATCAAATGTCTGCGTTCTTCGTCAAGCATAACGACCACCTTTCTCGCTCGACGGCGCATCGCGCCGAAAGATCTGCAGGGTGACTATCTGAACTGCGTCCGGTCCAATAACCCACCGAAGAGCCCATCATTCCGCCCGCGTCTAGAAACGCGCCCGGGTTGCTCGACACTGACTCCGTCGGACCCAAGGCGTCGACATGAACTTTTATCTTGGTGCGGCGGCCTCAAAGCTCGAAACAAACGCCTCGAAGCCCTTGTCATGCGAGCTGACGGTCTCTTTGGGGCCGGTCAACTTGAAGAAGAAATTCCCGGCGGGCGTCTCCACGATCGCTGCGTGCATGCGCCAACCGGGTTGGGCTTCGCCGCCTCCCATCATCGCGCCGGCGTTGAATGTGCCAGTGGCCTCGACCAGATGGACATCCAAGCCGTTGACCTTGCGGGTAGTCTGCTCGGGCTCGCCGGTCTGCTCTTTGAATTGGCCGACCCAGCGATCGATATTGTCCTGGATGGAGCCACCGCCGCCCTTTCCAAAATGAAAGACCGTCAGCGTAGCCGGCTCGGCCTCGGAGGCCGGCGGCAGGTGATATTCAGCGAGACGCATATTCGAGGCGGGCTTGACGGCGCGCCAATTCTCGGGCGCCTCCCAGCGCAGCGGGCCGATCTTGCCGAATTGCTCCGGAGGGACTCCCTGCTGATCGCCCTGTTGCTGGCCTCCCTGTTGGGAAGGAAGCGCGCCGGCCCGTTGGCTCTCGCCGTCGATGGGCGGATGATCGGCGGGTAGGTTCTGCCCCGAAGATGGGCGTTGCGGCTCGGGGGCGCTCGGCTCGACAGAGCGCGCTTGGTCGCGCTCGGGGGCGCGCACCGTGGGAGCGTCAGCGAACTCGTCTGACTCACAGGCCGCCAACATCAGGCCGGCTATGAGCAGCGCGCCAATATAGAATCTCTTAGGGGACATGCGCCTTTACCGCGTAAATTTTCGTTGAAAGGGTTCTCCGAGCCCATCCATAACAGGATTGGCGCGAAGATCAACGATGAGACTTCGAAGCGACCGTTTACATCAGCAGGTCGGTCGCGTCGTACTCCTCGTCGACCTGCGCATCGCCAGTGATCGACAATTTGGCGAATTGGTTCATTCCCGTTCGCATATCAGTGGCGCGCACGCTGAGCATACCGTCGGTGTCGACCTCAAAGGTGACTTCGATATTGACCTCCTCGCGCGGACCCGGAGGGATGTCGGTCAACTCCAGGCTTCCTAACTGCCGGTTGTCCTCGATGCGCCGGCTGTTGCCGGCAAAGATCGGCAAGACGACCCGGGTCTGGTTGTCCCGAGAGGTCGAAAAGTAGCGCGAGCGCTCCAGGGGCAGCGAGCCGTTGCGCTCGATGATGATGTCCATGACTCCGCCGACGGTGGCGACACCGAGGGCGTGCGGGGTGACGTCGATGAGCACCGGCCCGCGGTTTTGCTGGCCCTGTTGCTGCTGCTCGAGCGACTCGATCCAGGAGTCGTCGTTGTCGATCTGAGCCTGCACCGCCTGCCCGCCGTCTGCCTGGGTGGTTGCGCCGGCCTGCATCACCGGAACCTGGGCTTGATCGGGGGCCTGCTGGCTGTCGACGAGCGAGGCGCCGAAGATCGCCGCTCCGATGGAGACGACCTCGTCGGGGTTGATGTCGACGACGGGATCGCGGCCGAAGAATTGACGCACCTTTTGCTGGACCAGCGGCACGCGCGTCGAGCCGCCCACCAGCACCAAGTGGTCGAGCTCGGCTCGCTGCAAGCCGGCGACCTGAAGCGCCTCCTCGCAGGTCTCCAGCGATTTATCGACGATATCCATGCAACGCCGGTTGAACGCGTCTCGATCGAGCGTGAACTCGAGATCGAGTTCGGTCAGGCTGCCCGGGACATACTCGGTGACCTGGACGGTGACCGAGGGCCGGTCGGACAGCTCGTGCTTGACGTGCTCGGCGGCGGCCTTCAGCCGTTGGCGCACGGCCATCTCGCCGGAAAGATCGTAGCCGTATTGCTTCTCGAAAGCGTTGAGCATCGCCTGGACCAGGCGGTTGTCGAAGTCGTCTCCGCCCAGATAACTGTCTCCGGCGGTCGACAGCACCTGAAAGACATCGCCGCGAAGCTCCAAGATGGTGATATCGAAGGTGCCGCCTCCGAAGTCGTAGATGGCGACCTTCTCGCGCTTGCCCTGGCCGTGGCCGTAGGCCAACGCGGCCGCCGTGGGCTCGTTGATGAGCCTGAGCACCTCCAGGCCGGCCAAATCGCCGGCGCGTTTGGTCGCCCTCCTCTGCCCCTCGTCAAAATTGGCCGGCACGGTGATGATCGCCTTGGATATCTTCTCGCCCAGATACTCCTGGGCGAGCCCCTTTAAGTAGTGGAGCACGCGACCGGAGATGCCCTCCGGCGGGTGGAGTTGATCGTAGACGTGGAAACGCGGCGAGCCGTCCTTGGCCGCTTCAATCGGGAAAGGAAACGAGCCCATCAATAGTTTAACGTCCGGGTCATCGTAGGGCCGGCCGATTAAGCGCTTGGCACTGAAGACTGTGTGCGCAGGATCCTCGACGCGGTGTTGCTTGGCCCGGTTGCCGACGACCGTGCGGCCGTCCTCGCGAAAATAGACCATCGACGGATGAATATGATTGCCCTCTTCGTCGGGAATGACGATCGGCTCGCCCTCCAGCGATACAGTAATAACCGAATTCGAGGTACCGAGGTCGATCCCCACGACCAGATCAGACATGGTTGAGCGCTCCGTTGGGGTGAGGTGGGTCTGGCGATTTCGACCCGAGTGTACCGAGTTCGGCGCGGCACGTCGACCCCTCCCGTCTGCGCAACATGACGGCCTCGGGTTGCCGTACGCTTTCGAGTCGGTTATGTAACGACTTAGTTGGTGATTCTTCCGCGCGAGGAAACCCGCGCGAGGGACACTTCAGCTTTCTCAAGATGGAGTAGGACAAGTGGAAACAGTTCTCGTTGCAGGTGAAGTCCATGAGTGGGTACGACGCGGCTTGATCGCGCTGCTCGTCTTCGTGGGGTTTGGATTCGCCGCGCGCACCGTCTACTGGCTGCTGCGCTATGTAGCTTGGGGCAAAGGCGAGCTTACCGTTAATGACGTTCCGCGACGGATTAAAGACTTCCTGACCTACGTCATCGGCCAGCGCAGAGTCATCGCCGAGCCGGCGGGCATGGTCCACCTCTTTATCTTCTGGGGATTTTTGATCCTCCAGATCGAGACCATCGAATATATGATCCGGGCGGTCTCCTTTGAATTCCACTTCTCGGCGCTGATAGGCCTGGGCCCGTATAATATCGCGCTCTTCTTCCAGGACATCTTCGGCGGATTGGTCTTACTCGCCATCGGCATCGGGGCCGTGCGCCGATTCATCGTCAAGCCCAAGCATACCGTGGTCTCCGCAGACGCCGCCGTCATCATGGTGTTGATCGGCTCGCTGATGATCACCAAGTTCTTGGCGAACGGCGCCGAGATCGCCTATATGCCGGCCCAGACCCTGGGTCACGACCCGGCGTTCACCCCGATCGCCTTTGCCACCTCGCAGGTCATCGAGGGCATCGGCGCCGGCCAAAACGGCCAGTTCTGGCTGTACCACGCCAACTACTGGGTCCACCTGGCCGTGGTCGTCTTCTTCGCCAACTACATCCCGTTTGGAAAGCACCTGCACCTGATCGGGGCGATGCCCAATATCTTCTTCATGAAGCACGGGCCCAAAGGCGCGCTCAACCCGATCGACATGGAGGACCCCAATATCGAGTCCTTCGGCGCCGGCGAGGTCGAGGAGTTGAGCTGGAAGCAACTGCTGGACACCTACGCATGTACCGAATGTGGACGCTGCGAGCACTATTGCCCGGCGTTTAACACCGGCAAGCCGCTCAACCCGATGATGATCATCCACAAGATCAAGGACACGCTGCGCGAGAAGGGAGAAATCGTCGTACGCAACAAAGAAGAGCTTCCGGAGGATTATCCGAAGCTCACCGGCGAGGTCATCACCAAAGAGGAGCTGTGGGCATGCACCACCTGCGGCGCCTGCGTGGAGAACTGCCCGGTGTTCATCGAGCACGTCGATAGCATCGTGGACATGCGCCGCCACCTGGCGCTCATGGAAGCCGACTTCTCTCCGGAGGTCAGCCGCACCTTCCGCAATATGGAGAAGAACTCCAACCCCTGGGGCATCTCCTCGTCGTACCGCGGCGACTGGGCCGAGGGCCTGGATATTCCGCTGATGAGCGAGCTGAGTGAGCCGCCCGAATACCTGTTCTGGATCGGCTGCGCCGGAAGCTTCGACGACCGCTAAAAGAAGGTCACCAAGGCGTTTGCTCGCATCTTGAAGCAGGCCGACGTCTCCTTTGCCATGCTCGGCTCCGAAGAGGGCTGCACCGGCGACCCGGCCCGACGCATCGGTAACGAGTACCTGTATTGGATGCTCGCCACGCAGAACGTCGAGACGCTCAATAGCTATAACGTGACCAAGATCGTCACGACTTGTCCGCACTGCTTCCACACCATCGGAAAGGAGTATCCGCAGCTGGGCGGCAACTACGAGGTGGTCCACCACACCAGCTTTATCGCCGAACTTCTCGATGCCGGGCGCATCAAGGTCAACGACGCCGGCCACCAGAAGATCACTTATCACGACTCCTGCTATATCGGCCGGTGGGACAACTCCTATGACAACCCGCGCCGCGTGCTCGACTCGGTGCCCGGCGTGGAGCGCCAGGAGATGGACCTCAACAAAAAGCAGAGCTTTTGTTGCGGCGCCGGCGGCGGTCGTATGTGGATGGAGGAGGATATCGGCAAGCGGGTCAACGTCGAGCGCACCGATCAAGCGCTGGCCACCGAGCCCGACGCCATCGCGGTCAACTGTCCGTTCTGCCTGACGATGTTCGACGACGGCCTCAAAGATCGCGGCGCCACCAACGTGCGCTTGTTGGATCTGGCCGAGATCATCGCCGACAATATGGAAGAGACCCAGCCGGCCCCCGCAGAGCCCGAAACGGCGCCTGTTGCGGCCGAATAAGCGTCCGAACACACAACCCATAACCGTGCTGTCATAACCCTAACAAACGCCCGGGATCAGCCATGACCGACCCTCATCACCAGCTCGACGCCGTCGAATCGACCGACGAAGAAGTCTTCCGCATCATTCGCGCCGAGGAAGAGCGCCAGGCCGGAACCATCCGGCTGATCGCCAGCGAAAACTACACCTCTCGAGCGGTGATGCAGGCGACGGGCTCGGTGTTGACCAATAAATATAGCGAGGGCTATCCGGGCCGACGCTACTACGAAGGCCAGGAGCAGACCGATGCGGTCGAAAACCTCGCCTGCACACGTGGCAAGCAACTCTTCGGCGCCGACCACGCCAACGTCCAGCCCTACTCGGGCTCACCGGCCAACCTGGCCGCCTACTACGCGCTGTGCGACGTCGGTGACACCGTGCTCGGCATGGGCCTTCCGTTCGGAGGCCACCTCACCCACGGCTGGAAGGTGAATTTCTCGGGCCGCTTCTATGACGCCAAGCACTACGGCGTGGACAAAGACACCCACCGCATCGACTTCAGTGAAGTCCGCCGGGTCGCCAAAGAGGTCCAACCCAAGATCATCTTCTGTGGCGCGTCCGCCTACCCGCGCGAGATCGATTTCGAGAAATTCGCCGAGATCGCCCACGAAGTCGGCGCCAAGCTCGTCGCCGACATCGCCCACATCTCCGGGCTGGTCGCCGCCGGCGTCCACTCCAGCCCGGTACCCGTGGCCGACGTGGTCTCCTCGACCACGCATAAGACGCTTCGCGGCCCGCGCGGCGGCCTGCTGTTGTGCAAGGAAGAGTACGCCAAGGATATCGACCGCGCGGTCTTTCCGGCCCTGCAGGGCGGCCCCCATATGAACGCGATCGCAGGCGTGGCCATCGCCTTCAAAGAGGCGATGCAGCCCGAATTCAAAGACTACGCCGCCCAGATCGTCAAGAACGCCAAGGCGATGGCGTCGGCCTTCGAAGACAAGGGCTATAGCCTGGTCAGCGGCGGCACCGACAACCACCTGCTGCTGGTCGACGTCACCGCCACCGGCAGCACCGGCAAGATCGCTTCGACCGCGCTGGCCAAGGCCGGCATCATCTGCAACGCCAACTCGGTGCCCTTCGATGAGCGCTCTCCCTTCGACCCCTCGGGCATTCGCATCGGCACCCCTTCGGTGACCACCCGCGGCATGAAAGAAGACGACATGCGCCAGATCGTCGACTGGATCGACGAGGCCATCGATCACGCCGATGACGACGGGGTTCTCGAGGGTATTCGCACGGCCGTCGAGGAGTTCTGCGGGGAATTTCCGGTACCCTGAACACATTGTTCGTGCGCATCATATCCGGTCTTTTCACGCACCAGATTGCCCCCTGAAATTATATGTACAACCTACTTATCGCCATCGGCGCCGCCATCGTCACCACGCTGCTCTTCGGCTACGGCGTCGGCGGCGGCGAGTTCTCGTTCGTCTACGGGCTCATCCCCGGCATCTTCGCCCTCTTGGGCGTGTATATCTGGCTTGCGCGCCGCTCCATGAAACAGGTCCAGGAGCTGGCCACTCAGGCCCAACAGCAACTGCAAAACCAAAATATCGACCGCGCCGTCGACGTGCTCAAGTCGGGCTACCCGATGGGCAAGTGGCAATTCTTCGTCAAGGCGCAGCTCGACGCCCAGATTGGCACCATCTTATTCGTCTCTCAGCGCTTCGACGAGGCCGAGGGTTACCTCAAAAATGCCTTCGCCAAAAACTGGACCGCCAAAGGCATGCTCGGCGTCCTGTACTACAAACGGCGCAAATTCGACGAAATGGAGAGGGTCTTCGAAGAGGCGGTCAGCGCCAATAAGAAGCAAGCCCTTCTGTGGAACCTCTATGCCTACTGCCTGTGGAAGTCCAAGCAGCGCGACAAGGCCATCGAGGTGCTCAACCGCGCCCAAGACCACCTGGACGGCAACAAGCAGACCGACCGCAACCTCAAGGCGCTCAAAAACAACCGAAAGATGAAGATGCGCAGCTGGAATCAGATGTGGTATCAATTCCACCTGGACCGCATGCCCATGCAGCGCCAGCAAGCCCGGTTTCGCGGCTAATTAATCGACTCGCCACACATTGTCTCGACTCTCGACCACGAGCACCTAGATATGGCTGATCCCATCCCACTGGCGGAAGTTCCCGAAGATCTCGGACGCAACGACCCCTGCCCTTGTGGCAGCAATCGCAAATACAAAAAGTGCTGCCAGCGCGTCCACCGCATGCAGCGCGAGGCCGAGAAGCGCTCGGCGGGCGTCTCGGACCTCATCGACGAGACCACCAATGCATGGGGTCTGTATAAGCTGCTGTGCCAGGTGCGCGATGACAATATGTACGCGCTCTTCTACGAGATGGCCCACGACGAGGGTCCGTTTCGCGAGCGCTTCGCCAGCAAGACCGACTTTATCCAAGCCGCCGACAGCGGCGAAGAGTTGCTGGTCGCCGGCCCGAAGGCCGATCTGCGGCGTATCCGACTCGACGGCGTCGATAACTACCTGTTGTTGACCGAGGGCCTCGACGACCCGAGCGCGTCGAGCTTTCGCTACACCGTCGTCATCGCACGGCCCAACCAATACGACGCCGCCGGCGAGCCGCGCGATGTCGAACACGATGGCCTGCGCGTCTGGAAGGTCGAGCGCCACGAGCGCGCCAAAGGCGATCTCGAAGACGGCGACCTCAGCCTCAGCGAGCTCGGCTACGAATGGGGCCAAACCTCCGAGTGAAACGAAGAGCACTTCTCGTGCATCACACTCAATGAATCCCCCTCGCGCTCCCACGATGGCGCCTGGGGGATTTTTTTCGCTCGAAATTTCTTCTCTTTAAGTGAGATGTAACGATGGAAGAACAAGCATCGCAACTCATGGAGCTACAGGACGTCCTCTTCGGCTACGCCAATGACTTCCTGTTGACGCTGCCCTCGTTGCTCCTGGGCGTGCTCGTCCTCGTCCTCTTTGTCGCCTTCGCCGGACTGGCCAAGAAGCTGGCCACCCGCGCCGCCGAGCGCTTTACCGACGATCCCAGCCTGCAGAGCCTCTTCGGCCAGGTCACGCGGGTGGTCTTCCTGGCGGTGGGCGTGTTCGCGTCGGCCGCGGTGATCTTTCCGGGGCTGAGCGCCGGCCACCTGGTCAGTGTGCTGGGCCTTTCCAGCGTCGCCATCGGCTTTGCGTTCAAGGATATCTTCCAGAACTTCCTGGCCGGCATCCTCATCCTGTCGCAGCGCCCCTTTCACATCGGCGACCAAATCGAGACCACCAGCCTCGAGGGGACCGTCGAGCATATCTCGATTCGCAATACGCTCATCAAGACCTACGATGGCCAGCGCCTCATCGTGCCCAACGCCCAGATCTTTACCAATCCGATCACCGTGCGTACCGCCTTCGACAGGCGGCGCACGACGTTCTCGACGGGAATCGGCTATGGGGAAGATATCGAGCAGGCCCGCGAGGTCATCGCCGACGCCCTGGCCGACTGCGACCTGGTCCTCGACGAGCCCACACCACAGGTCGTGGTCACCGAGCACGGCGACAGCTCGGTCAACTTCGACATTCGCTACTGGACCCAACCGGCCATCGCCTCGGTGGTCAAAGGCCGCGACCAAGTCGCCACGGCCGTCAAGTACGCGCTCGACGACGCCGGTATCGAGATTCCGTATCCGTATCGGTCGGTGGAGTTCGTTGATCTGACCGAACGTGATGGGGCTTAGGGAGGGGGGGTCGATGGGGCGGTTCGCCTTGAACGCGATCGGCCCATGATGTGGTTTCGTGCGGAATCCAAACCATAGCTGTGGGTAAGCCGCCACCGGGGGCGCCGTAGGCGCTCCCGGTTGGGCGCACCCACAGAGAGCCCCGGACACCCGCCATCTTTCTCTTTGAGCACGACCGAGCGGCGACCCTCTCTGGGGGTGCGACTCGGCAAAAAGCGCCGAGCCTCACCCCCAGCTACGGTTTGGTTGCGTGGCCAGGCGATCATTCGGATGGCCCGTCTTCGTTGTCCGTCTCATCATCGCCGGGCTCATCGTCGGCCGGCTCGCCTTCGATCTCGGTCTCCTGGAGCTCCTCGGGCTCGTCGCGGATCGATTCCTCGACGTCCGGGATGTCCCGATCGGGGGTCGGCCGCTGACGCACGCCCGGCCGATTATAGGGGCCCGGGGGAGCCAGCTCGTCGTCCTCGGTCACGCCCTGCACCGGCGCCGGCTCGGTCCGAATCTCTTCGACGGGCACCGTGCGCAACTCTCGGGCCATCGCGCGGCCCTGACGGGCATAGTCGATGGCCTCGGCCAAAATCTTGGCCGACTCCTGGTCGGCGTGGAAGCCGTGGGAGTTCTCCGAGAAGACATAGTCGAGGCGGAACTGGGCTTCGCGCTGCAACTTCAAGACCGGATCGAGTTCCTCTTCACTCGCCCCGCTCTCGCGGGCAGCGACCGTCTCGTGCATCATCTCCTCGAGGGCGACCGCCGCGCGGTCGATGAGCTCGGAGGTGCGATCCTGGATGCGGTGAGCGCGCTGGCGGAGCTCGTCCTCCGGGACGTTATGGCAGGTCTGGCAGGCGCGCGGGATATTGAGCAGCGGCGAGCGCACATGGTGGTCGCTGACCTTCATGGCGCCCTCTCGCTTATAGGGCATATGGCAGTCGGCACACGCCACGCCCGCCTGAGCATGCGTGCCCTGACTGTATAGCTCGAACTCCGGGTGCTGCGCCTTGAGCATGGGCGCGCCGGTATAGCCGTGGGTCCAATCCGAGAAATCGATCTCGTCGTAGTAATTGATGACGTTCTCGATCTCGAGGCCCTTCGCCCACGGGTAGGTCACCGCCGTATCTTCTTTGCGGAAATAATACTCGACGTGGCATTGGCCGCACACGTAGGTGCGCATCTCCTGGCGGGTGGCGTCGCGGTTGACGTCGTAGTCCTCGATGCCCTCCTCGTGCTCCTTGAGATCGGCGATACCCTCGAGAAACGCCGGCCGGGTCACCCGCAGGTCCATGGTCTCCGGGTCGTGACAGTCCACACAGCTCGCCGGGTGCTCGATGAGCGGCTCGCCGTCTTCGCCGGTGAGGTTTCTGGCCTTCTCGTAGCTCATCCCGCTGACCTCGCGAAAGCCCTCCATGACGTCGCCGTTGCCGACCTCGCGATAGGCCGGGATGACCGAGGCGTGACAGTGAAGACAGGCGCCTGGCTGCTCACGCTCGGTTACACGCCGGGTCTCTTCCTGGTCGATGAGCATATAAGCGTGGCCGCGCGCCTCCCGGTAGTCAATCGAGAAGGCGTAGCCCGACCACATCAGCCGCAGCCACGGGTACATCTCGAGTTTCTGACGAGGAACGGCGTCGCTGCCGCCGTAGCGGGTGCGCTCGTAGTCGACGGTGCGCTGATAGGACTCGTATTGGTGCGGCCAATTTTTGCCCCACACCGCCGGGTCGGTGGTGCTCTCGTCGACCTCGACGACCCGCTGGGTAGTTACCTGCGCCTCGTGGCGACGCTCGAAGATATTGGTCAGCAGCCAGACCACACCCGCGGTCGCCAGCGCGGTCAACACGATGGCGACGACATAGCCGGTCAAGCGGCGTTGTTCTCCGGTTTCGGCCTCCCCAGAGGAGTCTTTCCCGCCCGATTCGTCTGCATTGCTCGGAGTATCTTCGCTCATGATCCTGGTTTCCAATCACTGGCAGAAGTATTCAACGAAAACCGTCTACTACCGCGGCGGACCGTGGCCCACATCCACGTGGCACTGCACGCATTTGGGCCCGCTTTCCTCGTCGAGCGTATGGCCGACGAAGTCACCGTGGCAGTCGATACAACTCGTTTGCAGGATACGCTTGTTGCGCGGGATCATCTGAAGCCGCCCCTCGTAGGTCTGGAAGGTGAACGCCCACGCGTGGCGAAAGCCGTTGTCAGCCTTCGACAGATAATTGATCGGAAATTGGTCTGGCAGGTGGCAGTCGGAACAACCGGCGACCGCGGTGTGGCTGCTCTTGAGCCACGAGTCGTAGTAATCGTTCATCACGTGGCAGTTATTGCACGACTCCGGCGAGCCCGTAAAATACGAAGCCCCGTCGGCGTAGAAGAACGTAAAGCTGCCCACGCCGATCAAAATGCCGACCAGAACAATCAGCGCGAACACAGGGCTAAAACCTTTAGGCAATTCCACGGCACCCTCTTGGTCGCAGTCATTTCCTCAAACGAGGCTATACGCTAAATGACTCGAGTCAATGCCTACGGCCAAAGGGTGTCTGGCGCGCCTATTCGTCGGCGGCACCGACCTTCTCGAGGAAGTCCGCCGAGACCTTACTGGGCACTCCCCAGGTCTGTTTGTCCCACTCCTTTCGGTGGGCCCGGAAGTAGCCCATCGCGTCGAGCAGCCAACGGCTGGCCAGCGGATGATCGGCGGCGACGTCGGTCTTCTCGAGGGGGTCGCTGTTGCGGTCGTAGAGTTGGTACTCGCCGCGGCGCAGGTATAGCTTCCACTGCTGCATCTGCATGCCGTAGTGGATGAGGTATTGGGTGGCGATTGCCGGCTCGGGATAGCCGCCGTGCAGGTTGTGGATGAGCCCGAGCAGGCTCTTTCCCTGCACGTCGTCGGGCTTCTCGGCGCCCAGCGCCTCCAGGATGGTCGGGTAGATATCGAGCACGTCCACGCCGGCCTCGACGACGGTGCCCTCGGGGATCAGCGGCGGGTAATAGGCCAGGATGGGGACGTGCACCAACTCCTGATGCACGTTGTGGCCGTGGCCGACGCTGCCGTGCTCCCAGAACTCCTCGCCATGGTCGGAGGTAATCACGACCATCGTCCCTTCCCACAGGCCTTCTTCTTCGAGCGCCTCGCGAAGCTGGCCGAAGGCGTGGTCGTTATAGCTGATCTCGTTTTTGTACAGGTTGATGATGCGCTGCTTGTCGCGGCCGCTGACCTTGATGCCCCCGCCCTTGATCTTTCCGAGATCTTCGCCCGATAGGTATTTGCGGTACTTGCCGTTGTAGTTCACGTCATCGTATTTGCCGATGAACTCCTCGTGCATCCGGTAGGTCACATGCGGGTCGATGGTGCCCAGGTACAAGAAGAACGGGTCCTCGGCGGTCTTCTTGGCCCAGTCGACGCCGTGGCCGGCCACGCCCTCCCCGTCGATGCGCCATCCCTCACGCAGATTATTTACATAGTGGTCCCAGCCCTGCTTGAAGCCGCCCTTGGGCGACACATAGCCGTTGGCCACGTGAATGCCGGTCTTGTAGCCGTGGTCTTTGACCGCCTCGGACAGCAAATAGTGGTGCGGACGCAGGATACCCTTGCCGACCAGGCCGTGTTTGTTCGGATATTGCCCGGTGAAGAACGAGGCGTGACTCGTGCGAGATTCGTTGCCCTGGACATAAGCGACCGAGAACGAGGCACCCTCCTTGGCGAGGCGCTCGAAGTGGGGCGTCTCGACGTCGGTGTCGAAGTGCATGGGCAAGTAGTCGGCCCGCAGCGTGTCGCTCATCCAGACGATGACCCGCTCGGGTGGATCGACGCCGTCGGGCAGCGACGGCTGCTCGCCGGGGACGACCAATGCGGCGCGCTCGAGGGTCAGCGCCTCCTCGCAGGCGTCGCTGGGGCGAAGCTCGAGGCGGGCAATCTGGCCGGCCCACTCCGATAGGTCGATGGCGGTCTGCTGCTCGTCACCGCGCCCGAGCACGAGATTGCGCGTGGCGGCATGCGCAGAGGCGACGCCGCCCGACTCCTCGACAAAGATCTCGGCATGCACGCCGCAGCCTTCCTGGGCGCGCATCTTCAGATCGAGCTTGGCGGCCTCGGGAAGCCAGACGTACCAGGCCAGCCCCTGGTCGGGCTCCAGGGTCAACTCGCCCTGAGAAAGCGGCAGATCGCCGGGAGTCGCCTCCGCGTCGTCCGCAGCACGCGCCCCCTGGTCGTCGGCTGCCTTCGCGCCCGCGCCGGCCTGATCGGCTTTCTCGGCGGGAGCCTCTCCAGATGAGCCTTCTTCAGAAGAGTCTTCTTCAGACGGATTTTCTTCGGACGCCTCCTTCGACTCGTCGGCCGTCTTCGCGCCGTCGGCTTGCGTCTTCGGAGCCGGCCGTCCCAGCCGAATCCAGCCGATCGCACCGCCGGAGAGCTTGCCGTCGATACGCCCCAGGTTTGAAAAGCTCAGCTCCAACTCGTTGTCGGCGCGCAGCGCGCTGTCCGCCGGGACCTCGATCGCCACGCTCTGCCAGCCCTTCTCCAGTTTGACCGGCTCGAGAGCTGTGCCGTTGAGCTCGACCGACAGCTTATTATCCCACTGCGCCGGGTTGTACACCCGCATGCTCAAACGGTGTGCGGCGCCCGGGCGAAGCGCCGGCACCCACACGCTCGCCTTGCGCGCCTTGACGCCGGCCGCCGGGCTACCGTCGAGCTCGACGCCCAACAGCCAGTCGCGGGTGTGATTTCCGTGGATATAGCGCACAAAATCCGGCGCGCTCGCCTCCACGGCGACGGTCGGAGCAGCCCCCGCATGCTCGACGCGGTGCGCTAGAGGTCGGTTGACCAATAAATCGAAGGCGTCGAAATGCGCCTCCTGAAGGGTGGGCAGCGCCGGATCGAGTTCGGGCTTGCCCGATTTGGCCTCGGCGCGCTTTCCGTCGGGCAGCCCCGAGGAAGACTTGGCCAACTCATGGGCGCTGCGCTCCTCGCCGGTGTCGGCCGAGCGTGCGCTACATCCAGCCGTGATGACACTGCTTCCCGCGATCAACGCTGCGGCGAGGAACACGCCCCGAATATGACTCCGTAAGCAAGTGCCCCTGCCTAAACTCGTACGACTCGGCATGAATCAGATCCATACTTAATGGTGAAGCTCGACCAGCCCAATGATGCGGCTGGCTCAGCGAAGCTTGGTGCGGTTAAAGCCCGTGGCGACCAATCCAGCGTCGCGAAGGCTGATTCCGGTGGCGCTGACCAGGTCGTCGAGATCCACCTGCGAGGAGATCGCGTCGACGAAGATCTGCGATGAGCTAAAGAGGTCGTCGCGGCCCGTGGGCACGGACGGCACCTCGATGTCGTGGTTAAATGTGCCCTGCGCGCCGGCCGGGCCCTGTGACCAGACATCCCAGCTGCGGTCCTGACCGACCACGCGCACCCGAAACATCGGCCCGGCGTCTGCGGTGACGCTCACCCTGCGAGCGCCGGCGTCGACCGTTCCGGTCGAGGCATCGGGGAACGTACCGAAGTTGACCGTCGTGGGCAGCGATTGGCCGTTCCACAGCGCGGCGGAAAATTCGTCGGGAAGCTCGATGCCATCTTGGATGCCCACGTCCTCGGGCAAAAACGACAGGGCCACGACAGCCAGGCGGCCGCCGGCTACCGATCCGTGCGGCGGCGCCATCGCCAGCCGACTCGAATCCGGGGTTCCGTCGCCGTCCTCGTCTCCGGTCGCGCTGATCCCCATGGGGACGAAGCCCGGCGAGTCGAGCAATACGCCGCCGACGAGCACGGCGAGTTCGGCGGGGCCGTCGGTCATCTGCGGGAAGTTCGAGACCTCGACGTCGGCGACCAAGTTCTGCTGCACCGACGGCGCCATGGTCACGTCCGGAAAGCTCGCGTAATCGGGCAGCATCTCGGTGGTGTCACCGTCGCCGTCGAGATCCTCGGTATCCTCCACGCGCGGATGCTCGACCAGGTTGAGCGGCTGATTGGCGTGGTCGAAGCGGTTGAACAGCGGCAGCAGCGTGGTCAGCACGTCGCCCGAGCCGCCTCCGCCCTGAAAGAGCTGCATGAGCCGGTTGGCAGGCACCTTGCCGGCCAGGCCCCAGCCGAGGCGTGCCCCGCCGGAGGTATTCGCGTAGTAGAGTTCTTTGATATCCAGATCGATGCCAAAGACCTGCCCGAAGAGTACCAGGCCGCCGGGCAGCGGAACCTCCGTGCTCCCCATCCCCGGAATGCTGATCTCGGTGATGAACGACTCTCCGAGCAAGCTCTGCAGATCGAGATTCAGGATGCCGCCGGCGATGCTCGCTCCGGCAAGCCCCAGGGTGATGTCGCCGCTGGTGTTGATCTGGTTCAGATCGAATTCGCCCGTAAAGCCTGCCACGGGGCCCGCCCCGCTCTGGCCGGATAAGGTGATGCGTAGATCGGTCGATTGGACCTGCTGGACGGTCACATAATTATAATCGTCGGCGAAAACAGACACGTCGAAGCTGCCGCCCGGGTCCCCGAGCGTGGCGATGCCGCTCGAATCGGTCACCGACGTCGAGCCGTTGTCGAGTACGACCTCGGCGCCGCTGACGGCGGCCCCGCTTTCATCGTCGGTGACGATGACGCGCACCTCGTCGTCTGCGACCGTGCCGGGATCGGTCAATTCGACCTGGCCGTCGCACTGGATGTCGGTATCGGCGACCTTGGCGGTGATCGTCGTGGTGCCGCTGCCGCCGGCGCCGACCGCGTAGCGGCCGTTGCTCTCGACGGTGGCCACACTCGTATCCGAGGAGGTCCAATCAAAGGTGGCCGCGACGCCGTTGCCATCGGCATCGACGGCAAACGCCTCGAGAGCGATTCGTTGGTTGGCCGTGATGGTCGCCGTGCGGCTGGCGACGAAGCAGGAATCGGTCTCCGGCGGCTCGACGCATTCGCCGGCGTCACAGATCTGGCCGTCGCTGCAATCGTCAGCGCCCCGGCAGATCGTCTCGAAGCATTGTCCGCCCACACATTCGAAGCCGTCGTCGCAATCGGCGTCAGCCTCGCAGTCGGGGGCCCAAGTGCAGCGACCGTTCAGGCAGGTCTCCTGGTCATCGCAATCATCGTCGAGTAGGCAACCGGGCCGGTCGACGCAAAGCTCTTCTTGGCACTCCTGGTTGGCCGGGCAATCTCGGTCGCCTGTGCACGGCTCGGGCTCGACGCAGGTGCCGTTCGACGCGCAGCTCGACGCCCCTGGGCAATCCGAGTCGCTCGCACACTCGCCGCACTCGCCGTCGATGCAGGCGTAGCCGCCGCATTTGTCGGCATCGGTGCAGCTCTTGGGGCTGCAACTACAACCCGCTTGCTCCTCGAACCCCGCACAGCCGAGGTCGCAGGGCATCGCCTGACATTGGCCTTCGGAGGCCCCGTCCGGAATCACGCAACTGCTCGCCACGCACATCCCGTCCGCCTCTTCACAGGCGCCCGACTGTGGACAATCCTCGTCGGAGGTGCATGTCTGCGCCCCGTCCGGGTCTCCGGCGTCGATCTCGTCCGGGTTCAGACACGCCCCGCTCTCGCAGACGCGGTCTCCCTGGCAGTCGCTGTCGTCATTGCAGCTTCCCGCCAGACCATCACGGCCGCAGCCGGACAGCACGAATAGTGCCAATCCCACCAGCCAGACGCTCCACATCATTTTTGAACGCATCATCATCTATCCCATTCAAGCAGTCATACCGGCATCTCGAAGGCTACGGCGTCTCCAACGCCGGCGCCGCTCATTCATCGACTCTCAGTGCATCAAATTTGCCGCTTCGGGCAAGCTGGCGCTCGCGGCGCAGCGCGTAGCGCAAGATCGCTTTCTTGTGGAGCTCGGAGATCGCCTGAAACTCCAAGGCCGCCGAGCGGCGATCGGGGTGCTCGTCGACGCGCACCACCTCTCCGACGGCGAGCACGTCCGGGTTATACAGGCTGGGGATGCGAAGGCGGACCTCGGCGAAGTCGCCGGGCGCCATCTCCGGATCATCGTCGCCCAGGTCCGCGCGGAACCCGCGGTCGTTGATGACCACCCAACGAGGCTCCAGGCCGCCCTCGGACTGGCGTTCGACCAGACGTTGAATCTCGGTGATCTGCTGGCGCAGCGCACGCACCTCGTTGAGCACGAAGACCACCTCGCCGGGCAGATCTTCGGTGCGCTCGCTCCAGTCGCTCGTGTCGTGGAGGATGCCGTCGGACTCGAGGACCGCCATGTCTAGAATCCTGGCCTCGAGCGCAGGGATGTCCGCCGCTTCGATGGGGCGCAATGCACACGGCAGCAGGCTGCGTACGCGCACCGAGCTGCGACGGTCGCTAAACCGGCTACTCTTTTTGTCGGATGTCTTTGTCATTGAGCCGTTCTCCGCACCTATATGGGTGATGCGCGCAGCCTCGAGGCCCGATTTCAGCCCGGATGCGCGAGTCTCTGGTCGACCGTACAGTACTATACAGATCCCCGGCAAAAGTCTAAATGTCTAATGTAGATAGCTCTGTTGCATCGAGACGCCCTCAACATCAGGAACGAGAGCATGCTGAATCTAGCCGTACCGACCGATCCCGAATGGTTCGAGCGCATC
>CAYLTX010000046.1:0-41197 GCA_964386725.1 uncultured Bradymonadales bacterium
ACCCCTGCCTTACATTTGACACCCCATATCGCCATGAAGTACCTTTCGGGGACCGAATGTCACTCTCTTTGTGGTTGTTTCCAAGGGTGTAGGATGGTCGCAGTCAAACGGATCCTCGTCCCCTTCGCCGTGGTCGCGCTGAGCCTTGGTCTATTGGGCACCGCCTGTGGCGACGGGTCGGAAGAGCGTGAGACGCTCTTTCTTTACGTCACCAACGCCTATCCGGGCGCCGATGCGTTGACCTTGTATGGACCGACCGGAAAATTGGTCTCGGGGCTGCCGTTCGCCTCGCGCACCGAGGAGCCGATCGAGGTGAATCGCAACGTCAACGCCGACGAGTTCACCTTGGTGCTCGACGGCGCGCCGACGGCGATGGAGTTGTCCAAACCGATGTTTTCGCTATTCCCGCAGGAAACCGGGACGCTTGTGATCAGCCGGCGTGCTGCGGAAGGGGCGGCAGACGCCTCGCTGTACCGACATACGCGAAGCCCCGACCCCGACTGCGTGCTGACCTTCGGAAACTCGCTGTCGCTCGACAACGCTCTGTTGGGCGATGAGCTGCTGAGCTATTCGTACCAAACGGAGTGGAACGTCAACCCTCGGCCGATGTATCGCGAGGAGCACGAGCGTCTGGCAGATACCCGTTGCGGGCCGACCGAGATTCCGTCCAATTACCGCCGACCCGATACGCACGCGGAAATCGCCGCCGACCCCTGGTTCTTCCCGGTGTCTTCGGACGGCGACTCGGATCTCACCTATACACTGGTGTGGGCGAACCGGCGCGTCGATCCGCGCAACGGAGAGGTGCGCTCGGAGGGCATCAAATCCGGCGGTGCGATCATGGCGGTCCCGACGACCGAGGACTTCGTCGAATGTCTGTCCGGGGCAGTGACCATCGCCGAGGATACGGACCCGACAGGCGGCGACGAGGAAGCCGATCAGCAATGCCCGACTCCCAACTCCACGGCCACCGGGCCGGACGGCTCGACCGTCGATGTATTCGGCGCCGATCAGGTCGTGTGGAACGCCGAGTCGGCCGAGACCTGCTTCGATCTCTTCCGGTATACCGGCTTTCCGATCGAGCCCGGCCAACCCGACAGTTCGCATTCATTCGAACTGTACCCGAAGAGCGACGGCGATGACTTGGTATGTGGGTCGCCGGTGCGAATCCGCACCCCGACCACGGATTTGATCTTCCAAGACCTCGACGAGAACGTATCGAATTTCATCGCCGAGGAGGGCGGTTTCGTCGAGATCGACGCGACTTTCCCGCCCAGCGAGCAGCACTTCTTCGTGCTGTTCGGACGCCCCATCAATCCCTTCGTCGACCAGTGGAATAGCGAGGAGACCTCGGTGCCCCTGGACGACTATCCGTACCCGGGCGAGGTCGAGCCGGGCTACGCCGGCAACGAATGATTCACAAGGCGGCGGGCCGAGACCCGGCCCGCCGCTACTTAGCTCGATACCCCAGCCTTTGATCGTCCCCATCATAAGACAAATCATCTCGGTCGTGTTGATCGGCGCCGCTGCGCTGGTCGGCGCGGGCGTATATGGTTGCGGTGGTGAAGATTCCGCGCCGGACCCGACTGTGCGGTCGGCCGAGCGGCCGCTCCAGCCGTTGATCTACACCGAACGGCCGGACCTGTCCCACGAGGCGGCCGCCGTGCGCGAGCGGAGGCTGATGCGTCAACTCCTCGAAGGGTCGAGCGCCTCGGGCTCGTGGGGCAGTCTGGAGGCCGACCAGAGCAAGGAGTACGCGCCGGTGCGAAGCGCCGACGAGCTCGGAGAGGCGATGTTCGAGGCGCTCGTCAACCACGACGAGGGCCAGTGGGACCGGCTCTTCGTCGCCCCCGACGCCTACGCTCAGATGGTGCGCGTGGAGGTCGACGAGGCGCGCAAATTCGTCGATGATCTCCAGGCAAAGAGCCGGCGGACCTGGCAGAGCTTCGAGCCCGGCCGGCCCTCCGAGGCGCCCGAGGGTGGGCTGGCGTCGGTGCTCGAATTCCACGCCCTCGAGCTCGGCGAGGGGCGCACGCTCGGCGGAGGCCTGGCCGACGACGACGAGCCGGTCGCTCAGTATTGGGGCAATGAGCTCGTGCTTCGCCTCAGCGGCACCGACGTTTTCTTCGAGCTGCGCATCCCCAAGATTCTGCGGGTGAGCAATCCGCGTCAGGGCCCCCAGGTGGCCACGCTGGCCCTGGGAGCGGCGGTCCAGATGAGCTCGAAGCTCGAGGTCTACCTGCGCGCCGGCCTGCACCTCAAACCGCAGCTGCTCGAGGCGCACGAATACGCCTATCCGCTGGCGGTGGGCAACTTCTGGCGCTACAGCCGCCGGCCGGTCCAGTCCGACGACCAGGGCGAGGCTCGGGGAGACGAGGAAGTCGTCGAGGCTGCGCTAGATGAACAGGTCGTCGAGGCTGACGACAGCCCGCGCATCCGGGCCACCGAGACGCTGCTCGAGGTCACCGGCGTCGACGACTTCGGGCCGCTTCGCATGGTCACGCTCCGGCGAACCTATAACGACGAGGCGATGACGACCATCGAGCAGCAGTGGCTGGTGATGGCGCGGCGCATCTACCGGTGCAGCAGGATTTGCCGCAATAAGGTCGAGGACTTCGGCTGGTTGCTCGGCTATCTCGCCCGCGAGACGCCCATCTATCGCTTCCCGGTGAGCCTGGAGGAGGCGTGGGGAGTCGGGGGAGAACTCAGCGAGGACAGCTCCACCTTCCGCGTCGACGCCGATTGGCACGACGTGGATGTGCGCGCCGGAAACTTCTCGAATACGGTGGCCATCGACGGGGTCGGGGCACTCGAAGCGATGGACCCATACCACCGTGGGCGCAGCCAGAGGCGCTTCTTCGCCCACGGACGCGGGCTGGTGCGCCGGGAGTTGGGCGGCGAAGGCGCTCGGGAGGGCGCGGCGGTCGTCGAGGAACTCGTCGAATCGCGAATCATGCCGCGCTGAGCCTCTCCTGCTCGGCGCACCTCATCGCCCCTGGCGGAGCGCTTTCTGGTGTATTCTTAGCGTCGTCAAATGTTGTTCGCAGATAAAATTGAAGAATTGACACTTGTGGCGAATATTGGGTAACCTCGAGCGAGTATTTACTTCCTGTGCATCCGCGGCCAACGGGCGCCACGACGGGGTACCGATGTTCGATGATGATCCATTGGAGGCGGTCGATGAGCGGGAGCTCGCCGAGCTCTCTGAAGCTGTGCGTGATGAAGAAGCCGAAGTCCTCAGATCCTCCACCCTTGCCACACTCGACGCCACCATCGACATGCTCGCCGAGAAGGTCGAGCAGCGTGAGTTGGTCGGCCTTGTCGTATTCGACGCGAGCAATTTGGGCGGCTGGGAGCGCCAACATGGCGCCTCGGCTTTCGACGGCGTGATCGCTCGACTGGCGAGTACGGTCGAGGGCCTGCGCGGCAAGGCGCTTCGGAACGAAGACGAGGTCTGCCTCGACGCGGCAGCCGGCGACGGCTTGCTGGTTTTTCTGAGCCGGCCGCGCGCCGACGCCAATAAGGCGAGCGCGTTGGATTTCGAAGATGTGATCACCCGCATCAAGCGCTCGGTCTTCGAGCCCGATCACAGCACCCAGCTGGCGATGCACGAGGCGTTCGAGAAGATCGCCGCGGGCAGCGCGCTGATCATTCGCAATAGCTCGGTCGACCCGCGCCGCGAGATCTACCGCGCGATCCGTCGAGCGCGCTCGGACGCGCAGGCCAATTATCTGGAGATGCAGCGCCAGCGCCACCGGGTGGTCGGCCAGATGATCGCCCACCGGAAAATCCACACCCTCTACCAGCCCATCGTCGGCCTACAGAGCCGAGAGCCGATGGGCTTCGAGGCGCTCAGCCGCGCCGACGATCCCGACTCCGAGCGCCTGGGCGTGCACCTATTCGTGGCGGCGGCGCGCGCCGAGCTCGACGGAGAGCTCGACCAGACCTGCCGGATGCTGTCGGTGCGCAGGCGGCCGGGACTGGCGGAGACCCGAAAGCTATTTATCAACTGTCTGCCGCCGACTTTCTACCACCCGATGGAGGATCTCGAGGTCCTCATCGAGGCTTGGATCGAAGACGGACTGAGCCCCGAGCAATTGGTCTTCGAGATCACCGAGAATATCACCCACGAGCAGGCCCAACGCATCCTGCCCAGCGTACGCCGACTGCGGGCGCGTGGGTTCAAATTCGCCCTCGACGATATGGGCACCGGCACGACCAACCTGCGGTTGCTGACCGATCTGGAGCCCGATTATATCAAGATGGACATCACGCTGACCCGCGGCATCGCCCAGAGTTCCCAGAAGCAGGCGCTGGCGCGCTACCTGCTCGAGCTGGGTGAGCGCTGTGGTGCCGAGCTCATCGCCGAGGGCATCGAGGGGGCCGAGGATTGCCAGACGCTCCAAGATCTGGGATTCCCCTACGGCCAGGGGTTTTATCTGGGCCGGCCGCAGCCGCGCGACCAGATTGTGAAGGCGGTTGCGGAGGCCTGAGGCTCCCAACATCATTTGCACATCCCACCTCGGTCGTATAATTCGTCTCGGGACAGCACATAGTCATACCTAAAAATGCTCGAGGACCACGATGACTGACGGCAGCAAAGTCATACGCGACGCAACCATCTACACCCCTGAGGGCGTCGTCGAGGGAGACTGCCTCATCGAGGACGGGCGTATCGCCGAGATCGGCGAGGTCACCGGCGGCGCCGACACCGAGATCGACGCCGGCGGCCTGTGGCTGTGGCCGGGGGCGATCGACGGCCACGTCCACTTCCGTGAGCCCGGCCCCACTTATAAAGAGGACTGGACGACCGGCTCGAGCGCGGCGGTCGCCGGCGGCGTCACCACCGTCTTCGAGATGCCCAATACCTCGCCGACGACGACGACCGTCGGGCGGCTCAAAGAAAAGCGCGCGCTGGCATCCCAGAAGACGGTCTGCAACTTCGGGCTGTTTTTCGGGGCGGGGACTCAGAACCACGATCAGATCCACAAAGCCCAGGGCGTGCCCGGCCTCAAGATCTTCATGGGCTGCAGCACCGGTGACCTGCTGGTGTACCGCGAAGAAGATCTGGACGCGGTCTTCGCCGCCTGGTTCGACAAGATATGCGTGCACGCCGAGAGCGAGCTGCGGCTGCGCGAGCGAGAAGAGCAATTCGCCGAGCGCGACGATCCGGCGGTGCACTCCGAGATCCGCGACCCCCAGGCCGCCGCCGACGCGGTGCGCATGGCGTCGAGACTGGCGCTGGATCACGGCCGGGACCTGCACGTCTTGCACCTGTCCACCAAAGACGAACTCGAGGTGCTCGCAAAGGCCCGCACCAAGGCGCGCAAGCATGGATTGGCCGCCAGGTTCACCTGCGAGGTCTGCCCGCACCACCTCTTTTTGAACACCGACGCCTACGAGAAGTGGGGCACGCGAGTGCGCATGAACCCACCGCTGCGCGCCGAAGAGCATCGACGGGCGATGTGGGACGCTCTGCACGCCGGCGAGATCGAGATGATCGCCACCGACCACGCCCCGCATACCACCGAGGAGAAAGACCGCCCCTACCGCGAAGCGCCCAGCGGCGTGCCCGGCGTCGAGACGATGCTCCCGCTGATGCTCGACGCCGCCCACCGCGGCCTATGCAGCCCCGACCAGGTCCTCGACTGGCTCTGCCACAACCCCGCGCGCATCTACGGCGTGGTCGACAGGAGCCGCATCGAGGTGGGCAACTGGGCCGACCTGGTGCTCATCGACCCCGAGATGCAGCGCGAGGTGCGCGACGAAGATCAGTTCACCAAATGCGGCTGGACGCCCTGGGCGGGCCGCGAGCTGGTGGGCTGGCCGGTGTTGACGCTTGTGAATGGTGAGGTGGCTTATCGGCGTGAGGGGGCGGGTCGAGGTGAGGTGGTCGGTGAGGTGGGGCTTGGTCGGGAAGTGGAGTTTGAGTGATGGGGATCTTCGCTAGGTCGGGGACCCCCCACCGCCTCGCGCTGTACTACGCGCGAGCCACCTCCCCCCGGGGGGAGGGATGTCGCCGGCAATAGGCTACAATGTTGCTTTACGCAGAAGCAGCCCTCCCCCGTGGGGGAGGTGCCGAGCGTAGCGAGACGGTGGGGGGGCCACAGCAACCCGAATCCCTCAAAACCCACCCTCACTCAAAATAAAACACCCCCAACAAATCCTCCGTCCGCGAGATCGGCGAGTCGCTCTGCCCGCCCGGCGAACGCCAAGAAGTAGCCCGGAATTGATAGTACATGCCCGGCTCGGTCGGTCCTTCGTAGGCGACAGTCACCGTCGGAGGGCCCGAGACGCTGTCGATATTGTCGCGTGACCAGACCAGGTCGCCGTAGGCGTTGTAGACCTCGACGGTGTACCAGTCTTCGCTGGAGTCGTCTTCCCATTCGAGGGTCGGCGCGGAGTCGACCATCTCGGGTCGCTCGGCGCCCGGCCCGCTCACCCCGAGCGCGCCGGTGATCTTGAAGGTGTCGCCGATGCTGACTTCGTTGTCGCCAGCGGAAGGATCCACGGTGACGGTCACGAAGTCGGTGCCGGCGATATTTTGGTCGGGATCGCGCACCAGCAAGTCATTCTCGAAGGCGGCCAGGACCACGTAGGTGCCCGCGGGCACGTCTTCGATGGTCCAGGCGCCGGTGACGTCCGGCTCGCCGGTTCTGGGGGCGCGCAGCCCGGGTGGCACCTCACCGCGGCCGAAAGTCTCGTCGAAGGTCGATTCCACCACCAAAATGACGCTGGTCGCTTCACCGTCGCCCGGATCGACGATGCTGACGCTGCCCGAGACGTCGACGAGTGCGTCATCGGACTCCGATAGATCCACGTCCACCAGCGGCTCGTCCTCCATGGTGACTTCTTCGGGCTCGAGCTGCAGCCCGGCGGCGTAGCCGCGCACTTCAAAGCTGCCGGCCGGTACGTTGAAGATCGTATAGTCTCCGTTGCGGTCACTCACGGCGCTGAAGGCGTCTGCGCCCTCGGCGACTACCAGCACGCCGGCGCCGTTATCGGCGAGGACACTGCCCGAGATCGTCTGCTGGCCCTGCTGGTCGGTGGGAAGCGGGATGAGCACGATCTCGCTCGGAGTGCCCGAGACGACCCAGCCGCCGTCGGTGTCCGAGGCGGTCGAGGTGTTGATGGGCAGGGCGGTGCGTAGCCCACCGGGGAAGGTCTGATAGTCGGCGGCGTCCGCGCGCAGGGTAAAGGAGCTGTCGATGGGGGCGCCGTCGGCCTGGCGCTCGACCGGCAGCGCGAGTTGATATTCGCCGCCTTCATCGCTGACGGCCACATCGGTCACGGCGACCTTGCGCTCGTCGAGCGCGATGATGTGGGCGCCCTCGATGGCCGACTCGTCGGTGGAGTCGCGCACCCTTCCCTCGATATAGACCGGCCGGTGGCAGGCGTTGGTGCCGTCTTCGATGTCCGCGCAGGTCAGGTCGGGGGCGCACAACGGCTCGTCGGGGTCGCATTCGCCCGACTCGGTGAGCAGGCATCGGCCCGCCGGCGCGTCCGGGTCGTCTTCGTCCACCGCGAAGCAGTCGGTATTGGGCGCGCAATGGGGGTTGTCACCCTCGGGGTCGCAGGCGTTTCCTGCGGGACGGAAGCAGCGGTCTCGACCGTCGCCGTCGTCCATACACACTCCGTCTCCTTCACACGGATTATTGCTGGAGGCATCGCAGCTCTCTCCGAGCGCGGCGGGCGCCGCGGCGTCGTCGCCGCCGCATGCAGCCAGGAAACAAAACGAAGCGAATATGAGAACAACAAATTTGGGCAGACGAGACCACATGGGCATCCTCGCAATGATCGGAAACATATGTCTGGGCACTTAGCTAGTGCCAGTATACTTCCGATGCCGGGTGTATACAAATGTCTGGGTCAGTCGAGCGCGCCTCGCGCGAAGACGCCGCATGGACGGGTTTCAGGAGGGATGTTTGGGGGTTAGTGTATTCTAAGTATATGGTTTTAGGGTTGGTGACTCGAGTAGAAAGGCAGGAAAATCGGGGCGGGCGTATGATGCGAGACACACGCGGGGTCCTCAAACCTCAAGAGGACCTCGCGTGTGGTGGGTCGAGTTAAATATCTACAGCTTCGTTGCTATTGGATGGGCGCATCGAGCTCGCATTGTTGCGAGAGTTGTTCGCAGGGCGCGAGCAGATCGAAGTTGGGTTGAAAGTCGTTGGTGGTCACCACCTGGCCGACCGGCGTGAACGCAATCTCGTCACAGGTCGCCGCGTTGGCCTCGCGTTCGCCGAGGAATGCCATGAGGCCTTCGATGCAACTCTCGATCTCTCCGACACTTGCCGGGCAATTCTCGACGACTGCACATTCGGTCGGTTCGACCGAGACAAGCGGCACGAAAGCTTCCTCCGGTGGGTCGTCCACGCAATCATCGTAGAAGTCGTGACAGACGCTGCGCAGGCGGTCGTTGTCGCCGTCGACCACCTGGAATGACGCAAACGAGATCGCGCGTCTTCTACATTCTGCCTCCACGCGAATATCCTCGTCGATAGACGTGCCCACAAACTCGGAGATCGCGCCGCAGACCTGGTCGCGCTCTCCAGCGGAGAGATCGTCGGCGCTTCGGCCCTCATCAACCCCTGTGGATAAGCCGTCGTCCGCGGGCTGGTCGGCGTCACCCGTGTCGGGCTGCTCGGGAAGATCAGCGTCGATGATGCCCGTTTCACCGGCGTCCTGATCGTCGGCGTCTTGGTCGTCGGCGTCCTGATCGTCGGCGTCCTGATCGTCGGCGTCCTGATCGTCGGCATCCAGATCCCCAGCGTCCTGATCGCCGGCATCCTGATCTCCGGCATCGGTGACCACGCCGTTATTGTCGTCGTCGTCGTCATCACCACAGCCGATGCCCAGAGTGAGTATCGCGGCGAAGAATAGTACGGATAAGAAGCTCAGTCGTTTCATCAGTTCCCCCCATACGACTGGAGCGGGCTGAGCCCGCCGGAATTGTCAGTAGTAGACCACGGCCATCGTTAGGACGGCTCGCCTTCTCGACCGACAGCAGATCGAGC
Organism: uncultured Bradymonadales bacterium; assembly: GCA_964386725.1. GTDB lineage: Bacteria > Myxococcota_A > Bradymonadia > Bradymonadales > Bradymonadaceae > CAYLTX01. The sequence goes on from CAYLTX010000046.1 coordinate 9,018, forward strand.
GTCCTGCAGCCGCCGAGATAATTGGATCTTGGACACGCACATACATTTGGTCACGTTATCGCACATATATATGGTGTTCCGCGGTATCATCGCGGCGGACCAAACAGCACCCTCACACAACTTGCTCAACGCGCGGCTGGCTGCCACCATGGCCAGCGCCTGAAGTTCCAATGATGGAGTAAGCATCTTGCACAGATTCGTCGCACGGGTTGGCGCCATCCTGTTGGCCGTCGTGGCCATGAGTGGGCCGCAGAGCGCCGGCGCTTATAACTATCTCGAGCATACTTTTTTCACCGACCGCGCCTGCCTGGAGACCCAGCGCAGGTTGATCACGCGCATGGAGCAGGGCGAGGCTTCGCCGGAGACGATCGCGCGTTATCTGGCGCTGTCGCTGAGCTGCCCGGAGAGCTGGGATAAGCCGTATTGCGTCGACGGCTACAAGCAGCTCGAGTCGGGGCTCAACCGGCTCGAGGCCGAGCCGGAAGTCAGCGGCGACCTGGCGGCGACGCTGGGCGACTTCGCCGCGCTGCCCGACCACCTGTCTCAAAACGGCCCCGTGCGCGGGCTCAGCCGCGTGGGGGATACGGGGCTGACCCTCGAGACGTGGCGCTGGCTCGCAGAGGATCCGCGCGACGCCGGCGGGGTCATCGGCGACGTCTCGGAGGACGCCTGCGAGGTCGACGATCTGGTGCCGTGGGAGCGCGTCGAGCACGATATCTCCACGGCGCTGGGCAAACTCCACGAAAACGGCGATCTCGACGCGGTCCCCGCCGAGCTCATGACGCCGATGGCCCGCGCGCCGATCCCCAAAGGCCCGACCGATCCGGCCGGCGTCTACAGCTTCGACAATCCGCATTATCTGGACCTGGTGCTGCGCAACCACTCGCATTTTGGCTCGCAGGCCTACGGCGCCTGGGTGGGCTACCACTCGGCGGCGGTCTCCATGAACCAGCGCTCGTGTGAGCAGATCATCGGCTTTGACGCCGATCAACTCGACGATTTGGCCGACGATCTAGAGAGCTTTAACCGGCTCGATTGGGACGAGCTATCCAGCTCCCAGCGCCGGCGATCGGGCTGCGCGATGATGCGAACGGCGGTGCACCGCCGGCTCATCGAGTGGGCGGCGCGCGCCGATGCCGAGCTCGTCGCGCCGGTCGTCCAGTCGATCGCCGGGCTGGGACCGGCGCATGGAGCCAGCCGCCTGGACCTGGATGCGGTCGTCGTCGCGCTGAGCTCGCTGGTCATGGAGGGCGCCGGCATCCACTATCTGCAGGACGGCCTCGCCTCCGGCCACATGCGCACCATCCGCAGCAAAGAGCAGCTCGACGAGGTGCGCTACGACCACGACGCCGACAATCGCGACGGCGTGGCTGCGCTGCTGCAGACCCGAAGCGGCAACTATCCCTTCGTGGCTTTCGGCGACAATTATTTGCTGGGGCCGGCGCTGACCGACCGGCCGCTGGACTGCGACCTCGGAGAGATCGACCCCGATGGCGTGATCCCGGCGGCCGTCTCCGGCTGCCTCATCCAGCACCAGCGCGGCCTGCTCGTGGCCGCCACGCAGGCCAGCCTGCTCGACTGGGCGCTGGGCGGCACGCTGTACGACGAGCCGGAAGAGGCCGCCGCCCAGACGCCCGAGTCATGCGAGCGCGACGACGAACTCGAGGCGTTCATCTGTCGGACGCTGCCGGCCCGGACTACCCGCGTGACCGGCGAGGACAACAGCGCCGGGCAGGTCCTCTCGCGGCTGCACCACGGCTCGATCCCGGTGCCCCCGCCGCCGTTTGGCTACCAGGCGCTGAGCTTCAACATCGGCCTGGAGGCCACCGGCGACGCCAGTCAATTCGGCCTGCACCTGACCCTGCTCGACGAGCTCGACCGGCGCGCCAACTGGCTGGTCAGCCACCGCACCGGCATCCGCACCACCTTCGGCGACGCCGATCTCAACCAATTCGTGGCCGACTACTCCTACGGTTTCCACTGGCGCTGGTCGGCCAGATTTTTGGTCGACGCCCGCGCCGAGGTCTTCACCGGCCTGCGCGGCCTCGACGAGGACGTCGCCTTTTTCACCGGTCTCGCCCCCCACGTCGGTGTCACCGCCCTGCCCGAGGGTTGGACCAAATTGCCCCTCGAGCTGACCCTGAGCTATCGATTGCCGATGGTCTTTTACGGGTCGGATGGGGGCTTCTTTGGGAATGGGTTTATCGACGGGCACTGGATCATGTTTGGGCTTGGGTTGGCTTATATGTGAGGCGACGGGAGGCTCGATCCCGTGAACGTGCACGTGAACGTGGCCGTGAACCGTAGTTAAACCTGCAGAATGCCCACTAAAGCACTCCTATTTCGGAAACCGGATAAATTGGCAAAGTCAGGCCAGATGGATGTCGGTTTGGCCGATTGACAGGTAGCAGCGCTACATGGATTGAGGACAAACCGACAGACGCTGGTCTGACGAAGCCAAGACTCCGGGTTTCGGAGTAGGAGTGGTTTAGGTCTAGGGAGCTTCGGTTGGGCAACATTGCCCGCTTCGCGGCTTTTCGCTGACTCCATCGATTGTGCAGGGGGTACGGCGGTTCACGTTCACGTGCACGTCTCACGTGCACGGATCTCGTCTGACCTTCGCAGCCGTTCAACGCGGTGTATTATCGTAAGCCCCCCAAATAGACATCCTCCCGCCTATTCGCTACGCTGCCCCCACACCCCATAAACTCCGAGCGGGCCATCGGTCCGACTCAGACGCCATACCTCAGTAATTGGGGGGACTATCGAATCGCTTTTAGGAGAATATATGAACCCGATACGACACCGCGCGCCATGGGCGTCGCTATGTGTCTGTCTGCTGCTCGCCGTCTCGGCGTGCTCCGATGACCCGGGCGGCGGCGGAGGCCCCGCGAATCCGGACGCAGATGTCTCGGCCGACGCCGGCCCGGACGTCGATGAGATGGATGCCGAGGTCGATGCAGACGCCGAACCTGGCGCAGATGCCGACGCAGGCCCGCAGACGGATGCCGACGCAGGCCCGCAGACGGACGCCGACGCAGACACAGACGGCGGCACGGCGACCGGCTTGCGGCTGGAGGGCCAATTGGTCCCCACCGGCGGGCTCTCGATGAGCAGCAGCTTTACGCTGTCCGGCCATCTGAGCCCCGGCACGCCCGACCAAAAGAGCTCGAGCGCGAACTTTCAGTTGGAGCTGACCCCGGCACCAGCCAGGACAGATAATTAAAAGAATTTGGAGGAGCAAATGATGAGATTACGACACTTGGTAGCAACCCTGGCGGTGCTGGCTTGCCTGGGGATTTCGTTTTCCGCACAGGCTGAAGTCCCGGCCACGATGACCTATCACGGCAACCTAACCGACGGCAGCGGTGACGCGCTCGACACCACCGTCGAGGCGACGTTTCGACTCTACGACGCCCAGAGCGGCGGCAGCGAGGTGTGGAGCGAGGACTTCTCGACCGTCGACGTCAACGACGGCAGCTTCACGGTGCAGCTTGGCAGCAACGCCCCGCTGACCGACGTCTTCGACGGGGATGCCTATTGGGTCGAGGTGACCATCGACGGCGAGACGTTGAGCCCTCGAACACCGGTCGAGTCAGTGCCTTATGCGCTGCGCGCCAATCAGGCCAATGATGCCGACACTCTCCAGGGGCAGTCGGCGGACGAGTTGACCGACGCGGCGGCCGACGCGGCGCCCAGCACCGCTGCTGACATCGCCTACGACAACGCCACCTCCGGCATGAGCGCCACCGACGTGCAGGCCGCGCTCGATGAACTCGCCGAGCTTCGGTCCCGCGTCGACGACGTGGAGTCGAACCTGCAGGACTCGAGCGGCAATACGGTCGACGTGACCGATCTGGAAAATCGGGTCACCCAGAACGAGTCGTCGATCTCGACGCTCGAGACGGATATGACCAGCGCGGAGGGGGATATCACGACGCTGCAGACGGACCTGACCAGCGCCGAGGGAGATATCACGACGCTCGAGACGGATATGACCAGCGTCGAAGGCGACGTGGCGACGCTGCAGAGCGATGTCTCGGACAACTCCAACGCTATATCCACCAACGCGAGCGATATCAGCACGAACCAGACGGACATCGCCACCAACGCGAGCGATATCAGCACGAACCAGACGGACATCGCCACCAACGCGAATGACATCAGCACGAACGCGTCGGCGATCAGTACGAACCAGACGGATATCGCGGCGAACTCGAGCGACATCAGCACGAATGGCTCGGCGATCAGCACGAACCAAACCGATATTGCCGCCAATACGAGCGATATCAGCACGAACCAAACCGATATTGCCGCCAATACGAGCGATATCAGCGCGTTGCAGACTCTGACTCAGGATATGGGCCGGACCACGATCAACGGTCAGCCGTCGGTGACGTTTACCGGGGTCAACTTCTACGTGCGCAACGGGCTGGATGCTACGGACGGCGATACCGGCAGCGGCTCGCAGGTCAACGGGGTGGGTAATCTAATCGTCGGATACGACGAGCCGCGCTCCTCCTCGAGTGATAAGAGCGGCTCACACAATATCGTGGTCGGAGATGAGCATAACTATACGAGCTATGGCGGGCTCATCGGCGGCTTCCATAACACGTCGGCCGAAGCCTATGCGTCGGTCACCGGGGGCTATTATAATTCCGCTTCCGGCATCGCGTCCTCGGTCAGTGGTGGAACAGACAACGAGGTCTCCGGTACAGCGTCGTCGATCAACGGGGGGAGCGACAATGTCGCCTCGGGCAGCAGAGCTACGGTCAACGGAGGTCGCTCCAACACTGCTTTCGCTAATTATTCGAGTGTGCTCGGCGGGTATGATAACGAAGCCGGTGACGTGAGTTCCGGAGATCATTCCGTTGGCTACGATGCAACCATCAGCGGCGGCTCTAGCAATATCGCCTCCGGGAACAGGGCTTCTGTCAGCGGGGGCGAAGACAACACCGCCTCCGGCGCCACGTCGTCGGTCAGCGGCGGCTCTACAAGTGAGGCCTCAGGCAGTTGGTCGTCGGTCAGCGGGGGCCGCAGTAATGAAGCCTCGGGCGAGAGGGCGTCGGTTAGTGGGGGCTTCTCCGGCAACGCTTCGGGCAATTTGTCCTCAATCAGCGCGGGGCGCGAAAACAACGCAATCTCCAATTATTCGTCGGTCAGCGGGGGGATGTTCAATACCGCTGGCGGCGGCGGTTCCTCGGTTAGTGGTGGTGACGGAAACGAAGCCTCGGGCAGCATGTCCTCGGTCAGCGGGGGCCATGAGCGGAGCGTGTCGGGCTGGTACGACTGGAGGGCAGGGTCGCTGTTTGAAGATGTGTGATTGCTCGGCACGGGGGAGTGAGCGTGGCGTTGCACGGTCGAGCCGCATAAAAGGGCCTCCGGAAAGCTGAGAGCTACTCGAAGGCTGAGGCAACCCTCCCCCGTGGGGGAGGTGCCGGAGCGAAGCGGAGGCGGAGGGGGGCCCACGGGTGGCTGGGAGCCTCTTTGTGAGTCGCCGCTTCTCGAGGGCCCCCCACCGCCTTGGGCTGTACGGCGCCCAAGGCACCTCCCCGTGGGGGAGGGATGTTGCTGCGGGCTGCCACTCTCAGCTTTTCGGCGATCTACTCCTCCCTCTTCCGCCGCACAGCCCCAGCCCCGGCCAACGCCGCCAACAACAACCCAGCCAATGTCCCCGGCTCCGGGGTCCCCGGCGGCGTATGCGTTGGCTTCGACGATGCGCGCTTGCCGTAGCCCTTGCGGCTCACTCCATCGACCTGATTTTCGGGCACTTGCCCGTCGGCCGCGTCCTCCGGCTCGTGGTTGACGATCTTCTCGGAGACCGCCACGAACGAGGTCCACTTGGTGGCCAGCGCGTAGTCGAGGCCCATCTGGGTGACGAGGTCTTTGATCTGGGCGTCGCTCAGCTCGGTGGTTCGGATGCGCTTGGGGGTGGTCAGGGTGTGCATATACTCGTCGATCTTGGCCTGCGCCCAGACTAGCTCGACGGCCTTGCCGTCGGTGGGCTTGTCGGGCAGCTCGACCTCCAGCGGGATGCTGACCTCTTTGGTGCCGGAGGTGCCGTGGACGGTGATCTCGTAGGTGCCCGGGGTGTGGTAGCGGCCCATCAGGCGCACCGAGCGGCCGGCGAAGAGGTCGCGCACCTGCTTTGGGGAGACGTCGCGCGCCTCGAGATCGCCCCAGTCGATGGAGATGTCGGTCAGCACCGGGGTCTGCAGCTTTTTGGCGAGCTTGTGGGCCTGCTCGGCGACGTCTCCGGTGGGGTCGATATAGCGGGTGAAGCCGCGGCCCATCTGGCCCATCTCCTCGAGCAGGAATCGGTTGACGCCGCTGCCCACCCCGACGGCGAAGAGCCGCGCGTCGCCGATCTTGTCGCCGACCAGGCGCACCACCTCGTATTCGTTGCCGATATAGCCGTCGGTCAAAAAGGTCACCAGACGCACGGTGTCGTCGGGCTCGGCGGGGCCGAAGGCCTGCTCGATGCCCGAGCTCATCTGCGTGCCGCCGCTGCCGCGCAGCCCGTTGACGTGGGCGATGGCCTGCTCGATATTTTCGTCGGTCGCCGGCTGCGGGCGGGTGCTATACTCGCTGGCCTCGTCGCTGAACTCGACGATGCGGAAGGTGTCGGTCGGCCGAAGGTTCCTGAGCGCCCGGCGCATATATGCCTTCGAGCCGTCCAGCGGCGGGCCGCTCATCGACCCGGAGCAGTCGACCACGAAGACCATCTCGCGGGCGGCGATGTCGCTTTCGGCGGGCTCGGCGGGTGGCTCGAGCAGCAGGCTGAAGTAGCCCTCCTCGTATTCCTCGTCCCAATAGGCGAGCAGGCCGGCGTCGGCCTCGTCGCCTTCGAGGCCATAGTCGAGCACGAAGTGTTTGTTGGCGATGGTGCGACCCTCGGCCAGGCCGACCTCCCAGTCGCGCGGATTGTACTCGGTGGCCTCGATCTCGTGGGTCGCGCTCGAGATCTGCTGGACGGGCACGCCGCCGTCGATGCGCACCTGCACCGAGACCCGCTCGGGGTCGATGGTCTCCGGAGCGTCGAGCTCGGCGACCGGCGGGGCGGTCGGCAGGTCGTTCTTGTCGCTCTCCTCATTCTCCTCGCCGTCTTCGGGCTCTGCCAGAACATTCTTCGACATATCGTCAGGCTTATACCGCGGGCCGACGACCAGCGGCACGACCACCGAGTAGCGGCCATCGATCTTGTCGACGGTCTCGACGTAGCGCAGCGTCACGTCGACGGGCATGCCGGGCATCAGGTTGGCGACCTCCTGGGTGAACAGATTCGCCCGCTGCTGCTCGAGCAGGGCGGCCGATTTTCCCTCGCTCTTGGCCTTCTCGTAGGTCTTACGCGCCTCGGCTTTCTTCTGGATCTCGGAGCGGATGCGCTCGTCGCCCACGCGCATGACCATCTCGAAGACGGCGGCGTCCTCGGACAGCGGAAATTGGTAAAGCGCGTTCAGTGGCACCTCGCCGGGATTCTCGAAGCGCTGCTCGACGGTGACCGTGGCCAGGTCGCCGCGGACGTCCACGTTATAATCGGATTTGACCGTCGGCAGGGCGAGCTCGCGGCCGTCGGGCGTGGTGGCGACCATCTGGCCGCCGTGGTCGGGGTAGGCGTCCAGCGCGCCGGAGGCGTCGCCCGAGCGCTTCTGGCGGACGACCCGCGGCGAGCTATCCGAGGCCTGCTCGGACAAATCCGGACCGGAGCGGCTTTGATCCTCGACGTATTTGCGCGCGGTGTCCGAGGCGCGGGTGGTGTCGTCGATCGACGAGGTCACGTGCGAGATGATGATGCCGGCGGCTACGACCGAGCAAAGCGCTCCGAAGACGGCGGCGAGGGCGATGGCGATGGCTTTTTGGGGGCGGATACTCATTTGGGGCTCCTGTTGGGTTGGTTTCTTGGTTTCTTGGTTTCTTGACGTGGCCGAATCGTTGAGCGTGTGTGTTTGTTGGTGACTGTGTGCCTGTTAGGGATGGTTGCTGTTTGGTTTCTTGGTTTCTTGGTTTCTTGATTTAGGGATTGATGTCGAAGGCGCGGGCGACGGCTTGGTCGAAGGCCTCGGCCTCCCAGTAGGGGGCGTCGGCGGGGTGGAATCGCTCGACGGCGGTCCAGGTGGTGTCGGTGTCCCTCAACCACCGCCACACGACCTCCGAGATGCTGGTGGCGACCTCGCCGCGGTCGGAGACGTAGGTGACGATGACCCGCCAGCGGCTGCCGTCGGGAGCGGTGGCCAGGTAGGTGGCTCCGGGCAGCGCCTGGCCGCTGACGCCGCGCAGATCGACGTCGAAGCCGGCGCCGCTGAGGCATTCGTCGGGGGCGTGCAGGTGGCGGATCGGCGCCGAGGTGCGCACCAGCAGAAGCGTGTGTGGCCCGTAGCTCGCCCGCGCCGCCGCGCCGCCAAAGCGGGTGAAGTAGTCGCGCTCGAGCTCGCTTAACTCACGGGGGCTCGTCGGGTGGCCGCCGATATTCGACGGCAGATCGATGGAGTCGATGGGGCGGGCGACGTCGACGGGCTTTTGGGGGGCGAAGAGGATGGCGAGGGCGGTGAGGAGGAAGAGGGTGCCGAGGGTGGTTGATCGGTGGTGGAAGGGTTGTTGGGGACCCCCCACCGCCTCGCGCTGTACGGCGCGCGAGGCACCTCCCCCGGGGGGGAGGGATGTTTCGGGTGATCGGGGGGTTGGTTGGTTGATGTGGCGGGCCCAGGCCACGAGTGGGGCGACGCCGATGGCGAGTGCGGCGAGGCCGACGAGGTCGTGCCAGGGCTGTGCCATGACGTCGACGCCTCCGAGTGTTTCGGAGAAGGCGATGCCCACGGCCAGCGCGGCGATGCGCACGGAGTTGGCGACGATGGCCGAGACCAGCGCGAGGACGACGCCGCCCGCCGCTTGGCGAAGCGACGGGCGCACGATGGCGGCCAGCGCGGAGAAGAGCACCGACAGCAGCACCAGGCCGCGGGCACCCGAGCAGGGCAGGTCGACGAGCACCTGTTGGCCGGCGAGTGTGATCTCGACGCCGGCGCAGGTGACGTCGTCGAAGGCCAGCCCGAGCAGGCTGCACGAGCCGGCCGCCGACATATGCTGCAGTCCGTAGCCGACCAGCCGCTGGAAGATGCGCTCGACCGGCAGCGAGAACGCAAAGAGCACGCTGAGCCAAAACGGAGAGACGGCGCGTTTTCGATATTTGACGCCGCACAGCACGCCGATGGCGTAGACGTCGATGGCCAGCGCCAGCGCGCCGAGCACATTGATGGCCAGCACCTGGCCGGCCAGTCGGATCAGCGCGGTGGCCAGCAGCAGCCACCATGCGTGGCGCGTCGAGGCGTCGGCGCCGGTGTGCTCGCTGGTCACGCTCCAGGCGAATAGCCCCAGCGCCGCCAGGAAGATCCAGCCGCCCGGGCTGTCGTAGGCCGGCTCGGTCCAGGTGCGCACCAGCCACAGCAACGGCTCGACGGCCAAGACGATCGCGCCCAGCGCGAAGACGACCGCGGCGGGCGTCGCCTCGCGCAGCCGGTCGATGATTTTTTGGGCGAGTCGGGCGAGTCGGGCAGACATGGGCATCTCGTCGCAGAAGACACGGTCGCTTCGTCATCTGCTAAGAAGGATGCCCACCCGGATTGCAGTGGTGATGGTGCGGCGATGGTGAAAACGCACAGAGAATGTGCAGTTTTTGTGCAGGGGGACAGCGGGCTTGGGGCTTGGGGTTTAACTATCGCTGAGGGTCAGGTGGGCCACGGAGCCGCCGTCCTCGCCCGCGTAGACGACCAGGGTCAGCGTCTGCGAGCCGCGCTCGAAGTGGCGCAGACCGGCGTCGGGCAGCGGCAGCTGCAGCTTGCGGGCGCGCTCGAGCACGACCGTCGACTCCGAGTGGCTCCAGCCGCGCTCGACGAGCACGCGGTCATAAAAGTTGAGCGTCGAGTCCGGGTCCGACGAGCCCTTGAAGACGTGGTCGACGTGGCCGCGCTCGGCGTCCAAGTCCTCGAAGCGCTGCAGCCGCGTACACCCGGGGCAGGCCGGAACGCGCGGGTCGGCGCCCTGGCCGGCGGTGCGGCTGCCGGCGATCATCTTGCGATAGTCGAAGGTCTCGTCGCTCCAGGTGGCCACGACCGTGGTCCAGCGCGATTCGGGCTCGCGAAACGCCTCGATGTGGCGGTAGCCGCGAAATTTTTTGTCCACGCGCCCCGCGCCAAAGTCGGCGGCGAGTTGGGCGAGGCCCTCGTCATCGTCGGCGCGATTTTCGGTGACCCCGCCGCCCATCGCCACGTAGTGCGCGCCGATCTCGATGGGCACCACGCCGCCGGTGAGCATGTCGGTTCGGGTCTGCTGGCTGCCCAGGTATTCGCTCGAGTTGTAGCTGTGTTCGTTGAGGTCCTGGTAGACGAATTCGTCCTGATAGTCGGCGAGGACCTCGACTGGGCGCTTGTCGACGTGGTTGACCGAGAAGTAGACGGTGTTGCCGTTGAGGTCGAAGGCGCGCGGCGCCTCGTGGCCGAGGTGGTCGAGGGCGCGTTGGAAGCGCTTGGTGGAGCTCTCCTCGCCGCTGAAGAAGTCGGTGATATCCGCCTCGGAGGTGGCCACCCCCTCGCCGGGCGTCCACACCACCGTGCCCCAGGTGACCGCGCACAACAGCGCGCCGCCGGCGGCCAAAAGCGCCGTGATTTGGAGCAGTCGCTTCATTGAAACGCTCCGTCGATGGGTCGCACCTCGATGCTCTCGCGCCGAAGCGGCTGGCGCTCGGCGATGCCCAGCAGGTTGTCGTAGGCGTCGATACCGTCCATGGCGGTGCGCGTGACCGCGGTCGCCTGCGCCTCGCTGCGCCAATGCGGCGCCACCAGGGTCGTGTAATAGCGCGCCATCTCGAAGTCCCGGCCGGCGACGGTGACCTTCTCCTTCTTCTGGCCGATCACGCTGCCGTAGCGGTTCCCGGCGGCCAAGACCGGCCGCAGGCCCGGCCCGTCGATCAGCCGGTCGAGGCTGCCCAGCGGGCCGCCGTGATGGGCGGAGTAGACGCCGGCGCCGTTGCCGTCGTTGAAGAGCAATTCTCCGTAGCGCGACTCGCCGGTGACCCCGCGGACATCGTTGGTGAGATCGCCGTCGATATAGCGCAGCTCGACGTCTTGACGGACCCGACTGACCCGCGCGTAGGATTCTCCCATATGCCCGTTGTCGCCCAGCTCGTTGGCCATCCGGCCGGTCTCGTATTTGACGATCGAGCGCGGCCCGCGCTCCTGCTGGCGCGCCGCGTAGGTCTGCAGGTTCATCGAAATGGCGTTGCCGCTGGGCCCAGGCGAGCTGTGGATGCCCGGATCGTCGACCTGCACCGCGATGGCCTGGTCCCACATGTCGGCGTAGGCCGTCGCGCCCACCTGAGTGGCGGTGGCGTTGAGCGTGCGCAGGTGGACCACGCCGGCGAAGACGGTCACGAACACCGGCAGGATGATGATGAATTCGGTCATCGCCGAGCCACGCTCGTCGCGCAGAAACCGCCCGAACAACGCATGCATCAATTTCCACTCGGTAGATCGGCTCATTTCGTAATGCCCTCCACCGTCGATTGGCCCAGCGCCCGGCTGGCTCGCTCCATAAAGACCAGGTCGTCCATTGAATCGCGCACCAATCGGTCGTCGCCGGTGATCATGATCCCGCTGAGCGCCAGATACGGCAGAATGTCGTGGTAGACCGCGGACATCTCAATGCCCGCCTCGCGAAATTCGCCGGGCAGCGCCACCGGCCTCAGCCTGGCCGTCCAGCGCGGATGCCACAGGTCGGGCTCGCGGAGGCCGCCCTGGAAGGAGATCTCGCTGCGCGCCATGCCCCAATAGCCGCTGGATCGGTATTTCTCCTCGTCGTCGAGCTCGTATTCTTGGGAGGGCACCTCGAATTTTTGGCGAGTCTGCTCGAACATCTCCTCGTCGCGCCGATAGGTCATCACCAGGTTGGAGGTCCACGTCGTCCAGCGGGCGCGATTGGTCGTCTCGAAGAGCCGCCAGGGGCGGCCGCGCTCGTCGAAGACCGCCTGGGCGTCGTCGAGCACCGCGTCGGAGAAGTAGTCCTCGGCCTCGTCGAGCAGCTCTTGGCTGGTCGCGGCGCCCTGGGAGTTTTGTTTGTGCAACTCCAGATTGGCCGGATATTCATGCTCGCGAAAGCTCATCTCCGGGCTCATGCCGTATTCGAGCATATCCTTGTAGGTGCTGATCTTGACCGGGAGTATGTCGCGCTGGCCGGTGTAGCGCACCAGCGGCGCCCAGCCGACCTTGGCGATGACATCGTCGGTGATCCCCATGATGATCGGCGATCGCCCGTTGGCCTTGCCGCGCGGGGCGGGAAAGCTGGCCGCCATATTGGCGCCGTTTCGTGCCGCGCGCAGCACCGCCTCGCCCCAGGCCCACCACGGCGTGAGCGCGTGGGTGTAGCTCTGGTAATTGTCGATGGCGACGATGTCCTGCAGGTAATACTTCTCGCCGTTGTGGTCGCGAAAGGTCTCGAAGTCGTTTTCGGCCTCCGCCTCGAAGATGTCGCGGTTGTCCTCGACAATCTCGCAGGAGCGGTCGTCTCCCCGCTCACATTGGTCGGCGTGGCGGATATACCAGTCGCGGTAGGCCGCCCACAGCGCGCCGTACATGCTGTGGATGCCCACCACCGAGCGCTTGGCGATATTGGCGTAGACCAGGTTATTCATCGAGCGCGCTTTGACCGCCGCCTGGCTGTAGGCCGCGGTGTCGGCGGCCGCCTGGGTGTCGAGCTTCTGGCGGCTCATCTCGCCGGCGTCGTAGAGCACCCAGGCGAGCATCATCAAGATGATGATCCCGACCAGGCCCAGCAGCACGATCGCGCCGCTGTCGTCGCGGTCGAAGCGCCTCAGATGCGCGCTCCATCCCCGGACCCCCGCGCGGGCCGACTGATTGTCAGCGCCGCGGAAGGTTCGCATTCGGTTTGACCTGTTTGCGCAGGGTAAAGACGCGATTGACCGTCACATAATAGCCCATCTCACCGTTGATATATTTGTGCTCGCCGAAGATCCCGGCGACCAGCGGCATCAGGCAGGGCTGGTGATAGACCATCTTGGCGCCGACTCGGTTGTGGGTCTCGACAATCTCGATCTCGGTGTGGACCCAGGCGTTGAAGAATTTGCGCGCCGTGCGCCGCTCGAAAGTCTCGCTGTCGAAGGAGAGGTTGAAGCCGAATTCCGTGCCGATCTGCTCGCGCCCGCTGTCCAGGTGCAGCTCGGCCTCGGCCTGCGAATACAGACCCACGTCGGTGCCGGTGTCGTCGATCTGGGCGCCGTAGATCGCCCCCATCGCCTTGCGGAAGCTATTGGTATAGCCGGGCGAATAGGCCAGCGAGAAGCGGCCGAAATCCGCGCTCGCCGCCGGCGCAAGAACCGCCGCGGCTTGCACGCGGGCCTTCTCTCTGACCGTGGAGCGGTCGACGTTGAAGCGGCCCTCCTGGGCCTCCGGCGCCCACACCCACACACTGCGCGAGGCCTGAATGATCGCCAGATCGCCGAGCGTGGCGGCGATATTGACCAGCGCGAGCTGTGCGATCCCCATGATGAGCAACAGCGCCACCGGTAGCACGATGAGCGTCTCGGTCAGCACTGTGCCCCGGCGCGAGGCCAGTCGAATGAGGCGCCGGTCCGACTCACCGTCCTCTCCGTCTTCGCGGTCACTTCCGATCAGCGAGCCGAGGCGGCCAAAGACGAAAACAAGCGCCGCCCAGACCAGGGCGCACAGCCCGACGTGGACCGCCAGATCGACCAGCAGCGAGTCGAGCAGAGCACCGCTCTCGAGCGCCCAATCCACCGCCTGCCAGCTCGCCTCGTGCATAAAGAGTGAGGCAGTGGCGCCCGCCAAGACGAGCACGGCGATCAGATGAAACGCCCCCCGAACGAGGAGATCGAACCATTCAATTCGGCTCGAGGTTTCGCTCATGGAGGATCACCTGGGCTGGGCGGAGATGACGACTAAACGCGCTTCTTAACTTTTTAACTCTCCCATCGCATCTGAGGATGCACAAGCACAGGGGTGCATCTTTTATACCAGTATATTGACTTACATGAGACTACAGGAGAGCACACTTTGGCGGGGGCGGGTGTGACAGAGTGGCACGATTTGCGGTGGGGTTGGGGGCGACTGTTCCCAACCGTTCTCCTTTCACTGCGAGTGCGTCTCGGCGGCCGATGTCTTATAGTCATGTCAGTGTTCAAACGATGATTGGGTTGATGATACCGGAAGAGCCATGGCCAAAAAGCGCATCCTGATCGCCGACGACGATCCTCATATCCGCGAGGTCGTGCGCTTTGCGCTCGAGCAGGCCGGCTTCGAGCCCTTCGAGGCGATCGACGGACTCGAGGCGCTCGAGGCAGTCGACGAGCACGACCCCGATCTGGTGGTCCTCGACGTGATGATGCCGGAGATGGACGGCACCGACGTATGCCGTAAATTGCGGTCGCAGTCGGAGATCCCGATCGTGTTCCTGTCGTCTCGCGACGACGAGATCGACCGCGTGCTCGGCCTGGAGCTCGGCGGCGACGACTATCTGACCAAGCCGTTCAGCCCGCGCGAGCTCACCGCGCGCGTCAAAGCGGTGCTGCGCCGAAGCGGCCAATCCAACGCCGCCAACTCCGACGCCAACAAGTCCGATGCCGACACACTCGGCGCCGACGGCGGCGAGCGCCGCGTGCTCGAGCACGGCGAGCTTCGCCTGGATCTGGACCGCTTCAAGGCCTTCTGGGGCACCCGGGAGGTCGAGCTGACCAAGACCGAATTCGGCGTCGTGCGCACCCTGATGGGCTACGCCGGCAAGGTCTACAGCCGAAACGAGCTGATGGACGGCGCCTACGACGACGGCACCATCGTCAGCGACCGCACCATCGACAGCCATGTACGCCGCGTGCGCCGTAAATTCGAGGAGGTCGGCGATAATCCGATCAAGACGGTGCATGGGCTTGGCTATAAACTCAGCGATTGTAAGTAGTGAATATCAAGCCCCGCCTCAGAACTATTTTCCTGATTGTCAACCTGGTCGTCCTGCTCATTCCGCTGGGCGCGATCGGGGTGTTGCGCATCTACGAGACCGAGCTGATCCGGCGCACCGAGGCGGAGCTGATCTCGCAGGGCGCGTTGATTCAGGCGCTGTACCGCGACCGGCTGTTCGGCGCGTTGGCCGCCGAGTGCGAGCGGCCCGAGGATGTCGACACCTACGGCTTGCCGGTCGACGTCAAGTGGCCGGTTAATATCGAAAATAAATTCAGGCCGGTGCCCGCCGATCTGGAGCTGGCCAGCGACCAAGTTTACCCGCCGGTGCCCGACGCGGTCGAGCCCGAGATGCCGCCCGAGACGTGCGCGGCGCGGGTGGGCGATGCGCTGACGCCGGTGCTGCTCGAGGCCCAAAAGATCACCTTGTCGGGCATGCACGTGCTCGACTACCGCGGCACGGTGGTGAGCACCACACAGAGCACGATGGGCAAATCGCTGATCAACCGCGACGACGTGCGCCGGGCGCTCGACGGCGAATTCGTCAAGATCTTGCGCAGGCGCACCACGGGCCCGGAAAAGTGGACGCTCGAGTCCATCCAGCGCCGCAGCCAGGTGCGCGTATTCGTGACCATGCCGATCGTCCACGAGGGGCGCGTGCTGGGTGCGGTGGCGCTGGTGCGAACGCCGATGAGCCTGCTCAAGGCGGTCTACGAAAACCGGATCATCTTCGGCACCTTCGTCGGGGCGATCTTGCTCGCCGCGATCATTATCTCACTGTTGACCGCGCTCTTTATCGGCCGGCCGATCCGCCGGCTGGTCGCCCAGACCGAGCGCATCGCCCGCGAGGAAGAAGACGCCACCGAGCCCATCGAGCACCCCGGCACCCACGAGATCGACGAACTCTCACGCGCCTTCGCCCAGATGGCCGCCGCCCTCAACGAGCGCGCCGATTATATCCGGACCTTTGCCCGAAACGTCTCCCACGAGTTCAAGACCCCGATCAGCTCCATCCAGGGCACCGTCGAGCTGCTCGACGACCACCTCGAGACCATGTCCGACGACCAACGCGAGCGCTTCCTGGGCATGCTCGCCGCCGACGCCCGCCGCATGGACCGGCTGGTGACCAGGCTCTTGGACCTGGCCCACGCCGACGTCCTCCAACCCACCAGCGGCTCGGTCGACCTCGGCCCGGCGCTCGGTGAAATTGCCTCCCGCTTCGACGATTTGGAGATCACGGTGACCAACCCCGAAGATGTCGAGCAAGCTCCCATGGCCCAGGCGACCTTCGATTCGGTCGTCTCGAATCTGTTGGAAAATGCCCGCCAACACGGCGCCGAGCACGTCGAGATCATCGTCGAGCCTGCCGGGGACGAGCCCGGCGAAGACGACGCCATCCGCCCGATCCATCTTATCGTTCAGGACGACGGCCCGGGCATCTCGGAGGGCAACGCCGACAAGATCTTCTCGGCGTTCTTTACGACGCATCGCTCCGAGGGCGGCACCGGCCTGGGGCTGTCGATCGTGCGCTCGCTGATGCGGGCGCATGATGGGGATATCGAGTTGTTGGAGAGTGAGGAAGGGGCGAGGTTTTTGTTGCGGTTTGGAGCGTAGGAGTCGCGATCTTCACCGGTGCCAGGGCATCCTGTCCTGCCTCCAGGCCTGGAAGGTCTGGCACCGATTTGTGCGTCAGAGACGCGGGCGCGGCTGGTCATTTGGCGAGCTGATCTGCTCGAGCACGTCCCGTACCATCTCAGGCGCCTGCTCGATCATGGCGAGCAACAGACGAGCAGACTTCTCCGGCCGTCGTCGCTCTTGTTCCCAATTGCGGACCGAGGCAACGGAGAAGCCAAACCGCTCCGCAAAGTCCTCCTGAGTCAAATTGAGGCTGTCGCGAATGGCTTTGACGTCGATCGTGGGAACTTCAACGGTCGTCGTTACAGCTGTTTCATCTTTGGCGGCCTCGATACCTTCACGAAAAGCAGCTTCGAGACGTTTCCCTTTTTCAGTCCTCATAATACTCCTTCGATGACCAAGCATCGCGATAGGCGTGAGCAAGCTGGCGCAGAATTTTTAGATCGTCGGACGAGAGTTTAACCTTGTCGGACTTTGCGTAAGCGTCCAGCAATAAAATCGGGATCTTATCATCGTAGTAGTAATAGATGATTCGAGCGCCGCCGCGTTTGCCCTTACCCTTGGCGCCCCAGCGGATCTTGCGGACACCGCCACCACGTGGAATTCGGTCGCCCATCTCTGGACGTTGAGCGAGATAGAAGCAAAACTCTGACAGTTCTTCGTCACTTAAAAAATCGCTGACAGCTTCGTCAAAGAAACTCGTATGCTGCAGCGTTATGGGAACGTGTTTGTCCACAACTTTATTCTACGCCATTGGCGTACTCAGTCAATATGTCGAGATTCAAATCAACCTTGAGGTCGCTGATGCGGGCGCATGATGGGGATATCGAGTTGTTGGAGAGTGAGGAAGGGGCGCGGTTTTTGTTGCGGTTTGGGGGGTAGGAGTTTGTGGCTTGGCTGCTGTCCGGGGTACCCCTCCGTCGCGCCTTCGGCGCGCCACCTCCCCATGGCGGCTGAACGCCGCATGGGGAGGAACTTTCGGTGTGATCGCGCAGTGGTGGGTTGTTGTTCAGATAGTAAATCCTGCGCGATCTGGCGGAAGGTTCCTCCCCAGGTCGAAGACCCTGGGGAGGTGGCCTGCGCGCATTACAGCGCAGGGCGGAGGGGTACCCCAACAACCAGCCAACCCCCACTACCCCACCTCATGCCCCTCAATCTCCCCATCCACCGACCACCGTACCTCTTCAGGCACCTCGTGGGCCTGCAACCCCCACATCCGATTCGTCAAACACACCGGCGCTCCGCCGCCCTTCACGAATAATTCGCCGAGATCGATCCGCACCACCGCCAGGCCGAGCCTGTCGAGCGCCTGTTCGGTGGGCTCGGACAGGGTCGTCGGGGCGACGACGGTGTGGCCGACCTGCAGGGCGTTGGTGTCGTAGCCGACGCTTTGCTCGCGGGAGATCTCGTGGAGCTGGGAGTCGGGCAAAAATTCGCGCAACCGGGCGTATTCGCCGTCGGGGAGCGCCTCGGGGCAGACGACCATCAGGTGATCATCACTGTCGGGCGCGCGATAGACGTTCAAAAAAGTATTGCCGTGGAACCACGGGTCGGCGTCGAAGCGGATCTGGATGTGGTGCGGACTCAACAGATCGGCGACCTCGGCGTACGCGCCTTGCTCGGTGCGCGCGTCGGGGCCGACGCCGTAGGTGTGCACGATCCTCTGGGGGCCGTCGGCTCGGATGCAGTCGCCCTGGGCCTCCCAGGTCGACTCGATGCGGCGGGTGGAAAAATCGAGCCTTTCGACGAAGCGCTCCAGCCAGGCGGCCTCGGGTCGGCGGTGGGCGGCGGCCATATTGGGCAGCACGAAGCCCGGCTCGCCATTTTCGGTGCGAAAGAACTCGCCGGCCTCGGCGGTGTAGATCATCCCGGTCAGGTTCTGGTCGGGGTCCGGCGGGCAGACCACGACCTCGCCGCCGGCGGCGACGATGACATCGGCCAGCTTCGCCCACTCGGCGCGCGCCCGTGTGGCGTCTGTGGCCGATGCCTCGCGCGAGCGGAAATTGGCCTTCCCGCGCAGCCCCCAGTCGCGTCTGGGCGGCGACATCAGGAAGATCGGGCGCTCGTTGGCGGGCGTCTTTGGCATCTTTGGCTCGGCCATGTCGAAACTTTTGGGCGGGAGTGTTGTCTATGTAATTGAATAAACAGGGCCGTTACGCACGTTGAACGCCGCGGCAGTCCCGTTGATTATCGGAGCCCGTTGGCATAAGTACAAAAGCGGTCGTAGTGGCCCTGAAACCTAGTACGGCGATACCCAGTACGGTGATATAGCATGGTCGAGGAGTCGAACAACAACGAGCAGCCCGAGGAGTTTGACGGAGACGACTTCGACGAGGAGGTCGATCCGGAACTGCTCGAGCTGGCCGAGAGTAGACGGCAGGGCTCGATCCTGCAGCCGATTTTGTTTTTGGCTGTGATCTGGTTTGGCGTCTCCATCATCGGCGACTGGCAGACCCAGCTCGACTATTTCTTTAGCTCCTCGGAGCCGGTCGAACTCGGACGGGTCGACGAATTTGCCGTCGAGCGCGCCAAAGACGAGCAGTGGGAGCCGGATATCCCCCACAACCGCTACGTCTCGCTCAAGGGCGTGCCGTCGAGGCGCGCCCAGAGCAAGCGCTCCAAATTCTTCAAGCTCGTCGGCGACCAGGTCTACGTACAGGTCCCCAAGGACGACGAAGGCAAGAGCGAGCTGGAGCGCGAGTTCTCCGAGGAAAAAGGCGAGGTCGACCGCACTTATTTCGAGGGCGCCGGCCGCGCGCTGCACCTGTCCGAGACCACCGGTCGCTACCAGGGGCTGCGCCAATATTATTACGAGCGTTACAACACCCGGCTTTGCGGCACCGATCTTCCCGAGCTCCCCGAGCTCCCCGAGCAATCGGCCGAGCAGGCCGAAGGCGGCGAGCCGGACTGCATCGAGGGCTACCTCATCGAGGGTGGAGTCACCCCGATGAACCACTGGTGGTACCTCGCGCTGAGTGGGCTCATCGGGGTGTTCGTCTTCCTCAACATCTGGTGGCTGATCCGCTGGGTGCGCAACTTCGTGCGCAACTGACCGCTCAGAAGCTCTCGTACGCAGGCAGCGAACTGCCGGTGGCCGTCGTGGCGCTCACGCCGACGCGACCGTCGGCGCCGTCGCCGCCGAAGTTGGTGCGGTCACAGGTCGTCTGCGCGCCCACACCCCCGTCGGCGCCGACCAGGTCTGCGCCGAGGTCAGCCGTCGAGCGCACCTCGATACGGACAGCGCCGCCGGCGCCACCGCCGCCTCCTCCCATTCCGCAGCCGTCTCCGCCACAGGAAGCCGAGTTGGATCCTTCTTCGCCGTCATCTCCGTGGCTGGTCATCGTACCCGACAGGTCGATGGTCGCCGCTCGGATGATGATCGCGCCGCCTCCGTTGCCCCCGCGGCCCGGATACGAGCCGTCTTCGTCGGCGCCACCCTCGCCGCCGGCGCCGCCAAATAATGCGCTGTCGGTGAAGCTATAGCCGAGATCGTTTCCGCCGGTGCCGCCCGGGATCGGACAGGACTCCGCGCAGTCGCCACAGGTTTCGGTGCTGGTGTCGCCATCGGCGCCGAAGTTGCCGTGGCCGCCGCCACCGCCGCCGCCGTCGTCTTGGCCGGCGCCGCCGCCGCCACCGCCCGAGCCGTTGTTGACGATGTCGACCCCGCCGAGACCGAACTCGGACTCACCTTGATAGCCGCGTGCGCACTGGTACGGGCATTGGTTGGCGTGGCTCTGGCCGCGGAATCCGGCGCCGTCCATCGTGATGGTGCCGCCGGCCTCGACGACCACGTCGCCCTGGGCGTCGAAGGCGAGAATGCCGCCTTTGGAGCCGTCCCAGGCAGGCGCGGTGAGCTGGCCGCCGTCCTCGACGGTGACGTTCTGATATTGCTCGAGCACGATCACCTGCGCGGCGTCGTCGCCCGTCGAGCTATAGTCGTTGTCCAACGCGTCGTGCATGGTCAGCGTGTCGCCGTTATTGGAGACCTGGTCGACCACGGCGTGTTCGAAGTGTCCGGCCGAGCCGCTCGCTGATTGGGTCTGGTGCAAAAGGACGCGCTGGCCCGGCGAGAAGGTGCCGTCGACATTGGTCAGGGTGACCTGATCGCTGCCGGCGCTGCCTTCGGCGTTGGCCGAGGTATCGTTGATGACCGTCGTCGAGTTGGTGGTCAGGTCGCCGTCGTCCGCGGTGCCGTAGCCCGGCTCGAGGGTGCAGGTCGACGAGCAGCCGTCGCCGTCGAGCGTATTGCCGTCGTCGCACTCCTCGGCGCCGACCACCGAGCCGTCGCCGCAGACCTCATCGCAGCTGGTGGGCTCGGAGCTATCGCAGCTCCAGCCACTCTCGAGCGTGCAATCGGAGGCGCAGCCGTCGCCGTCGTCGGTATTGCCGTCGTCGCAGGCCTCGTCGCTGGCGACGATGCCGTCGCCGCAGGTGCTGTCGCAGGTGCTGGGGTCGGAGTCGTCGCAGGTAAATCCGGTCTCGATGGTGCAATCGGAGGCGCAGCCGTCGCCGTCGTCGGTATTGCCGTCGTCGCATTGCTCGGCACCGTGGACCTCACCGTCGCCGCAGACGGCCTCGCAGGTGCTGGGGTCGGAGTCGTCACAGGTAAATCCGGTCTCGACGGTGCAGTCGGAGGCGCAGCCGTCGCCGTCGTCGGTGTTGCCGTCGTCGCAGGCCTCGTCGCTGGCGACGATGCCGTCGCCGCAGGTGCTGTCGCAGGTGCTCGGTTCTCCGGTGCACTCGAAGCCTGTTTCGAGCGTGCAGTCAGCCGCACAGCCGTCGCCGTCGTCGTTATTGCCGTCGTCACATTGCTCGGCGCCGGCGACGATGCCATCGCCGCAGCCGGTCGAACACTGGCTGGGCTCTTGGTCACAGCTCCAGCCGGTCTCGACGGTGCAATCGGAGGCGCAGCCGTCGCCGTCGTCGGTATTGCCGTCGTCACAGCCCTCGTCGCCATGGACCTCGCCGTCGCCGCAGACCGCCTCGCAGGTGCTCGGAGCCTGGTCGTCGCAGGTAAATCCGGTCTCGACGGTGCAATCGGAGGCGCAGCCGTCGCCGTCGTCGGTATTGCCGTCGTCGCAAGCCTCGCCGTCGTCGAGCACGCCGTTTCCGCAGATCGGCCCACATTGGCTCGGCTCGGTGTCGTCACATTCGAAGTCATCCTCGACGGTGCAGTCTGAGGAGCAGCCGTCGCCGTCGTCGGTGTTGCCGTCGTCGCAGGCTTCGTCGCCGTCGACATGGCCGTCTCCGCAGATCGGCTCGCATTGGGTCGGCTCCCCGTCGTCGCACTGCCAACCCTCTTCAATGGTGCAGTCGGAGGCGCAGCCGTCACCGTCGTCGCGATTTCCGTCGTCGCACATTTCCGTATCGTCGATACGCTCATTGCCACATTCTGGGGGCGGAGAGCTATCTTGCGCGTCATCGTCGGTATCTTGGTGATCGGCGTCCGGACGTTCGGCGTCCGGGTCGCCGACGTCGCCGGCATCGCCGGCATCAGTCACGCCAGAGGAATTCGAGCCGGAGCCCGCGCCGGCAGTTTCATCGCCGCAGGCAGCTGTGGAAAAGACGAGCAAGAAGATGGCGAGCGCGGTGCGAGTAAAGCGCCACATAGGAAATCTCCGAAATCAGCAAGAGAGGAATCACGGGTATTTAACAAGCCCATAGTATGAGGGCGTGAATCGCGTATCAATGAGAAAGAGGTTTTTTTTGCCCGCGGCCTCCCAGCGCCCCACGACCTTGGCGAAACCTTCGCATGTCATTCGATCCGGCGTGGGTATATTCGAGCTGTGAAATGCTCGATAACTCCCCTCGGGGTGGAGGTTCTATGGGCGAAGACGAGCAAAGGGACGAAAAACGACGTGAACTCGCCCGGTATCGGCATAAAGTGGCCGAGCTCGAGGCGGAGCTAGATGAAGAGGACCGGGCTGGTTTCGGGGACGACCGAGACGCCATGGAGAGCTACGAGTCACTTCTGGCCGCCGAGCGCATCGGCTCGATGGCCAATGTGGCGCGCGCCATCGCCCACGAAATCAACAATCCGCTGGCCACCTGCATGGGGTATCTGCGCCGGGCGTTGACGATGGCCGAGCAGCGCCACGATGGCGAGCTCACCGACGTGCTCGAGCGATTGTGGCGCGGCGCGTTTCGCATCAAGAGCATCGTCGGCGAGCTGCAATTGCTCTCCGAGGAGGTCGTCGGGGAGACCGAGAAGCTCGACCTGGTCACCATCGTCGAGCGCGTCAGCACGCTTATCCCGCCCGAGATGCGCGCCGGGATCGACTATCAACTGGAGTCGGTTCGCGTGCTCGTCGACCGCCCGCGGCTCTATCAGATCGTCTACAATATGATCATGGCGCATATCTTGGCCACCGACCATCATATCTCTGAGAACACCGAAGAGGAGGTCCACCGCGGCGTCAATATCCGCAGCGGGCCGACTGAAGACGGCCGCGCCGAACTCGAGATTCAGGGCGACGCCCCGCCACGAATGGGCACGCGCACCGATCTGTTGGCGGCGCTTCGCGGAGAGCAGTCACCCTCGACGCTACCGCTACGCTTGGCCCAACGCCTCGCCGAGGAGGCCGGCGGCGAGTGGCACGAACGACCGCTGGGCGACCGCTACTGCACACGGGTCATCTTCGATCAGGTTTAAGTAACGTCACGGCAGTCATGAACGGTTCATGCCGTTTGTGCCCAAGCGGACAATAGTTGCCCTATGGGCTTGAGGCTTGTGGCGTGGGGCTTGAGGTTGCCTTTCCCCAAGCCCCACGCCCCAAACCCGCCGTTCCTGGACCCCTGGACCCCCGAACCCCTGCCCAAATCCAAGAATTGACGTTGTGACCCTTGCAGTACTACTATAACAATCCTGTATGTAAGACAGAGCGACGTGACGTCATTTAAGGAGCGGAATCAGTGGCCAGCATTGTCTACACCGACCCTTCTAATCAGGAACACTCGGTTCACCTGGGACCTGACCAACCGGTGGTCTCGGTGGGACGTGCGAGCGACTGCACGATTCGCTCGAACCGCAAGTCGGTATCCCGCCACCACGCCGAGTTTCGCTATACCAATGGTGCGTTCGAGGTCGTCGACCTGAACAGCTCCAACGGGACGTGGCTCATCGACCAAGAGCAGCGCTTCGAGATCAGCCACGAGCGCCTCGAGGACCAGGACGAGATCTGGTGCGGCGACTTTATCATTCACTTTTTGTTGGAGGAGTCCGTCCACGACGAGGCGACGGTCAACGAGCCGCCGCCGGCCGACGGGGGCCAACAGCAATACGTACCCGGGCCCACCGAGGCCGGCGAGCCGCTGGGTTTTGGGGCGGAGGCATCGGAGTCCTACCAGCAGGGCAGCGCTTCGGTCGGCATGGCCGAGCCTTCCTCGTCGATCTACGAATACGAGGAGGTCGAGGAGCTCGACGACGGCGACTTGGTCGAGATCGACGCGCAGCCGATCACCGGTGGGGGCGGCGATATCGAGCGGCTTCGCGCCGAAAAGCAGTCCATCGAAGACCTCGCCTCGCGCCAGGCTTTCGAGATCGAGGAGATGCGGGCAAAGCTCGAGCAGGCCACCGAGCAGCTCGAGCAGGCCAACGCCCGCGGCAGCAACGCCGAACAATTGCAGGCCAATTTGCAGCAGGCCCAATCCCGGCTCGAGCAGCTCGAGCAGGAAAACCACCAGTTGCGCGACGAGCTCGACTCCGCCGGTGGCCAGCACGAACAGCTCGAGGCGCTGGGCGCCGAGCTCGAAAGCGAGCGCCGCCAGGTCGGTGAGCTTCGAGACGAGCTGCAGCGCATCGAGGACGAGCTGGCCGGCGCGCGCCATCGCCTCGAGAGCGTGCGCGAGCACGAGTCCGAACTCGAGCGCGAGATCGACCGGCGCGACGAGCGCATCGAGGCCCTCGAGCACGACGTGCGCACCCTGGAGAGCGAGCTCGAGAGCGCCTCGAGCTCCGGCTCACAGATCGAGAGTCTGCGTGAGAAGCTCGACGAGACGCGCATCGAGCTCGACAAGAGCAATCGGCTGCTGGGTGAATACGAGCGGCGAAACGCTGACATCAAGGCCGAGCTCGAGGCCGAGCGCGAGTCCGCTCGAGACAACGAAGCCAAGCTCGCCGAGCTCTTCGACGCCCGCGACCATCTCGAGCGGCAGGTCGAGGAGCTCGAAGAACAACTCGAGCCCACCCAGCAACAGCTCGAAGAGAAGAGCTCCGAGCTCGAAGAAGCCGAAGCACAGATCGGGGACCTTCGCGCCGAGGTTCAGGGCCTCAAGCAACGGTTGCAGCTCGAGCGGCGCCGCGCCCAAGAAGACGGCGGCGAGGAAGACGGCGGCGAGGATGCCGAGCAGCTCGCCGCCGATCTGGTCGAGGCCACCGAGCGCATCGCCGAGCTCGAGGCCGAGCGCGACGAGTTGGCCGAGCAGCTCGAAGAGGCCGACGACCAGGCCGCGCAGACCGGCTCGTCTTCGCAGGGCGGCCTCGACGCCGAGGTGCTCGCCGATATTCGCCAGCGCCTGAGTGCTCTGGCCAGGCTCACCGACGCCATCG
This sequence comes from uncultured Bradymonadales bacterium, assembly GCA_964386725.1. Lineage (GTDB taxonomy): Bacteria > Myxococcota_A > Bradymonadia > Bradymonadales > Bradymonadaceae > CAYLTX01. The sequence goes on from CAYLTX010000046.1 coordinate 34,173, forward strand.
AGCGCACCGACCTCGAGCCGCTGTCGACCGTCGATCGCATCCGCCTGCAGTCGGCGATCCGCGAGACCGAGCCCAAAGAGACGCTCCAACAAGCCATCGATTTGCTCGACGAGTAATTCGCCACGGCTTGTCACTTGCTTGTAAGTGAGGCCTGTGCGTCGATCATTGAAGCAATTGAACGCGGCATCGAATACTTGTCTGCCGCGTAATGTTTATCTGTGTGCGCTGTTTATCTGTGAGCGCGAGCTCGCCGGAGAGATTATGGATTTCGACTTTCTCAAATACGTCGACCGAAAGAAGAGCCCCGAGAGCGGCCGAGAGGAGAAGACCGGGTTTGGCGAATACGCCTTCTCCGGCGATATCCGCGTGCTTCGCCAGCTCGACCGGGCCAAGCCGGTCAATATCGTGGCCAAGTCGGCGGTGCGCTTCTGGAAGTCGTTCGAAAAAAACGAGCTGCTGGGCAGCGGCGTGCGCATCAGCCGGCGCCAATTCCCGTCGCTCTATGAGACGGTGCTCGAGTGCGCCGACACCCTCGACATCCCGCCCCCGGCGGTCTACGTCAGCCAGAACCCGTCGATGAACGCGGGCACCTACGGCACCGACGAGGAGTCGTTCATCATCATCACCTCCTCGCTGATCGACCGCTTCAAAGACGACGAGCTCAAATTCGTCATCGGCCACGAATGCGGCCACATCCAAAACAATCACGTCGTCTACCGAACGGCCGCCGAATTTCTCAAGCAGGGAGCGATCTCGTTTGTGAAGTGGGCGGTGGTCCCGGCGACGATGGCGCTCAACGCCTGGAGCCGCCGCGGCGAGATCACCTGCGACCGCGCCGGCATGCTGTGCGCCGAGAGCGAACAGGCCGCCCTCAACGCCATGCTCCGGCTGGCCCTGGGCAGCAAAAAGCTCTTCGAAGAGCTCGATATGGACGAGTATTTGAGCCAGCTCGAGGACGTCCAAGACGGGGTGGGCCGGGTCAAAGAGTACTTCCAATCGCACCCCTATCTGCCCAAGCGCATCCAGGCGATCAAGCTCTTCGCCGACAGCGAGTATTATCGCCATTATATCGGCGAGCGCGGTGGGCGGCCGTTGGATGAGATTGATCGGGAGGTTGAGGAGCTGGTGAAAGTTCTTTGAGGTGCGGGTGTATAAAATGACTGGTTCCCGGGGCACCCCTCCGTCGCGCCTTACGGCGCGCCACCTCCCCATGGCGGCTGAACGCCGCATGGGGAGGAACTTTTAGCGTGATCGCGCAGTGGTGGGTTGTTGTTCAGAAAGCAACCACTGCGCGATCAAGCGGAAGGTTCCTCCCCAGGTCGAAGACCCTGGGGAGGTGCCGGAGCGCGCTGGGAGCGTAGCGACCGAGTAGCCTTGGGCTGAAGCGGAGGCGGAGGGGTGCCCCAACAACCAAAAACGCCCAATCGAACGACAAGAAAAGGCAACAACAATCAAAAAGGCAACGACACCATGACCGACGATAAAACCGAAGAACAAACGCCCCAAGAATCCACCGACCAGCCCTCCGACGACACCGCCGGACCGGTGCTTCCGGTCAAAAAGGCCCACGTCGAGGATCTGCTGGTCGAGCTGGCCGAGATCGCCGAGAGCAGCGGCCTCAACTCGCTATCGGCGGAGGTGCGCGAAGATCGCATCCCGGCGCTGCAGCAGGGGCGCATGTCGGTGGTCGTGCTCGGTGAGTTCAACCACGGCAAATCGACGGTGGTCAACGCGCTGCTCGGCGAGGAGATCTTGCCCACCGGCATCACGCCGACTACCGCGGTCATCACCCACCTGGTCCACGGCGACGAGCCCAAGGCCGAGCTGCAGCCGCCGCGCGGCGGCGAGCGCACGGAGGTGTCCTACGAGGATATGGGCGCGGCCATCCGCCACGAGGAGCAAGACGGCGCCGAGCCCGAATACGTCGAGATCCAATACCCCAACGAGCTGCTCGAGGACTCGCTGGTGCTCGTCGACACCCCCGGGGTCAACGATATCTCGCGCCAGAAGGTCGAGATCACCTACGGCTACGTCCCCAAGGCCGACGTGATTCTGTACGTGCTCGACGCCACGCAGGTGCTCAAAAAGAGCGAGATCACCTTCATCAAGGACCGGCTGCTCAAGGCCAACCGCGACCGCATCATCTTCGTGCTCGGCAAGACCGACGCGCTCAGCGACGAGGACGTCGCCGAGGTCGAGCAATACGCCCGCGAGCGCCTCGAGGGCCTGATCGGGCCGGTCGAGCTATTCGCCTTCTCCGGGCGTGAGGCGCTCAAAGCCCAGCAAGAGGGCAAGGAGCCGGCGGCCGGCTTCAGCGAGTTCCGTCAATACCTGCTCGGATTCTTGCGCGAGAATAAGGCGCATATCCTGGTCGACAGCGCGCTGGGCGGCGGCCTTCGCATCGCCGGACTCCTCGAGCAGAATTTGGCCATCAAAAAGCAGGGCTACCTGCTCGAGCGCGCCGACCTCCTGGAGCGCATCGAGAAGGTCGAGCGTAAGCTCGAGCAATCCCGCCAGCTCATCGCCGAGAATATCGACCATATCGACGAGAGCATCGGCGGCATCGCCGCGACCGCTCGGCACAACCTTCGCTCGTTCGTCGAGGAGTTCAAGACCACGCTCCCCCAGCAGATCGACCGCGCCGAGGCGCGCGACATCAAGCTGTATCTATCGGCCTGGATCCAGGACTCGTTCAAGGGCTGGCTCGAGGACGAGGGCGACCAGATCGCCAATAATCTCGAGGAACTCGCCGAAGAGGTCATCGAGATCACCAACGAGTCGATGCGCGAGACCGTCGGCGTGCTGCGTGACGAACTCGGTCTCAAAGACCAGCTCGACCTCGAGGTCGACACCATCGCCTACGACGTCAGCGTCTTCGCGATGGGCACGCTGGGCCTGTCGGTCTTCTTATTCGCCAACGCGCTTGTCGGCGGCCTGCTGACGTTGACCGCGCCCGTGCTGGCCATGTTCTTCAAGGGCAAGGTCGACGAGAAGGTCAAAGAGCGCGCCCGCGAAGAGGGCGTGCGCGTCATCGACGAGGTCGGCGAGAAGATGGAAGAGGAGCTGTTGCGGGTCATCTACGACTACGGCGATCGCCTCGAAGAATTCGTCGAGAACGCCGGCGACCGGCTGTACAGCCAGATCCAAGAGGTCCTCGGCCAGGTCCAACGCGAGATGGACACCAAACGCGACCGCAAAGAGCTCGCCGACGAGGTCGACGAGCGACTCGAGGCCACGCGCCGCGTGGCGCGCATGATCGCCTCGAGCCGCGACAAGCTGCGCGGGTAAGGCTTGGGGCTCGAGGCTTGAGGCTTGGGGAAAGGCAACCTCGAGCCCCACACCCCAAGCCTCAAGCCCATTGGCTGCGAAGATACCTATGGCCAAACAAGGTACAGAAGCGGTGATCTTGGCGTAGTTCTATTCGGTCGCCGCGCCTCTGTTGTGTTCGACGAAGGCGTCGATCGACTTCTGGACGAACTCCAGGGTCGCGCCGGCGCGAATCGTAAATTCGTCCTGCTCTTCGGGCGGCTTCGAGGGGTCACGACCCTCCTCGAAGACCGCCCGTAGCAGATCCACGCCGGCCGGCACCTTTCCCACCTCGATGAGCGTCTCCCCCAGGTTGACCAGAGTGTTGCGATCCTCGGGGTCGAGCTCGGCGGCCGTCTTCAGGCAGTTGAGCGCGGCGGCGCGGCGTTTTTGTCGCCGGTACACCACACCCAGCAGCGTCCAATAGCGCACTTTTTTGGGGCGCATCTTGACCAATTTGTCCAGATATTGCCGCGCCCGGTCCAGTTGGTCGCGCCCGTAATACTCGAGCGCCGTGGCCTCGAGCTGGTCGACGATGATGTCGGGGGTCATCTCGAGAGAGTCGAGCGTGGTGGCGAGTGCGATGTCTTGTTGGTCGGTCATCGTGTGTCTCCTTTTTTATCGAATCGAACCATCGGTGCCAGACCTTCGAGGTCTGGAATCCAAAGCAGGGATGCCCTGGCACCGAAGCCTAGGCGCGCATATGCGCCATGTGATGCCCGGCGATATCGACGTCGTCGCGCATCTGCGAGGCCTGGTCGAGCAGGTCGCGCAGCATGTCGGCGCCGACCGGGTTGCCCAGCGCGACCTCGAGCAAGTCGTCGATCATCTCCTGCTTGGCGTCGAGCCCGGCGATGTCCTCGGGGACGTCCCCGACGGCGTCTTTGATGCTATCGAAGAGGCTGTGATTGAGCGTCTTGGCCGGGTCGAGCAACTCTTGCAGGTTGTCCGTAGCGCCCGAGAGCTCCTGGTCGCATTGCACGACAAACTCCGAGATCGGCCCGCCCAACTGCGCGAGCAGCCCATCGGGGATGTCGATGCCGGTCTGTGAGGCGATCTCGCCCAGCGGAAGCTGGCCGAGATCGTCGATGGTCAGCTGGCCGTCCTCGAGCGCGCCGCCGATGCCTCCGAGTAGATCTCGGGCGTTGGGCACGACGTCGTCGAGGGCGCCGAGCGCCTGCTCGCTGAGGTCTCCGAATTGGCTGGTCAGTGGGCCGAGATCGCCGCCGACCAGGTCGAGCAACCCGTCGCCGGCGCCCATGATATCGCCGTCGGCGAAGCTACCGGCCACACCCATCGTGTCGTCGATCATCGACACGGAGTCCTGGGCGGTGTCGATGAGTTGGCCGGCCTTGCCGCCGATGGCGCCGGCCCCCCCGGCGAACATGCCGGTGACCTGCGAGCCGGCTTTGAGATAGCCGGCGAGCTCGTCGCCACCGCAGGCCTTGGCGACATCTTCGAGCGCGTCGAGGCCGTTGGCTGCCGCGCCCACGAAGTTGCCCGTGCAAAAGTCGAGCACGCCGCCGCCGATGTCGCCGATCCAATCGGGCATGCCCAGCTTGTCGAGCCCGGCGTTGAGCATCGAGCCCAAGCTGCCGGCCGACAACACGTCCATCGCGCCGTCGACGACGTCTCCGATGGGTCCCAAGCTGTCGGTGATCGACTCGAAGGTGTCGCCGACCATACCGGTCAACGCCGAGCCGGCCCCGCCGACGGCGTCGCCGACCCCCTCCGCGACATCGCTTACCACGTCGGTCGCCGCGTCGATCGCGCCGCCTACTGCATCACCAATTGACGATAAGAGTCCCATGCCCTTGTCCTCTGCTTCGAGTTGCTGAGTCGTTTCGGGGGGCACACCCCGCCCCCTCATATTGGTTTTCGGCAAAAAGGGCCCAATCGTTGCGTGTTTTTTGGATCTTTTTTCGCGAAGAGCGTCTAAGTGATTGAAAAGGCGTGGCTTTGATCTGTGGGCGCGCAAGCCCCGCTCTAATGCGTCGCCGAGGTTGATCGGGCAGGAACTTGCGGGGCGAGGCGGCCCGGGTATACTCGTCGTGATGTGCGATAAACCCTCCCAACCAGCCCCATCTGAGCAAGCGTTGCTTCGCCACCGCGAGGCATGCGAGTCCGGCGAGGCCGGCTACACTGACCCCGACAGTGGGTTATTTGTGTTGACCTCGGTTTATCTGCGCGAGCAGGGCGACTGCTGTGGAAGCGGCTGTCGCCATTGCCCCTACCCGGAGCAAGATCAACACGAGGCGGGACGCCCTGACCGGTCGTGCTGGCCGTGGCCCAACGATGCGTGACACCGGCCGGTGGCAACTCGATAGAAAAAGCCCCGGCCGTCTCAAACGACCGGGGCTCTTGTGCGTAAAAAGATGTTCACCACAGAGTTCACAGAGGACACAGAGTCTAATTTAAATGTCTTTCTCTGTGCTCTCTGTGCCCGCTGTGGTGAGTGATTCTCTCGTTCTAGGTAGCGCCGGCCGAGCAGCGGCCTTCCCAGAAGACGTTATTGTCTTCGAAGCCGAAGTTCTCGTACATCTTGATGGCCGGCTCGTTGTCGTCTTGGACGTTGAGGGCGACCAGCGAGACGCGCTCGAAGAGGGCGTCGAGCAGCTGGCCGGTGCAACGGGTGGCCAGGCCCCGGCCGCGGGCGTCGGGGTGGGTGACCAGGTTGCCGATGACGGCGACGTCGTATTCTTCGCTGACCACGTGGACTCCGGCGATGCTCGACAAGCCGCCGTCACCGTCGCGGATGCCGAAATACAGACCGGTCTCGAGCTGTGAGGGCTCGAAGAAGTTGTCCGGGTAGTGGCTGTAGAGCTCCATGATCGCCGCGGTGTCGCGGTGGCCGAGCCGCTCGACGTCGTCGGTCGACTCCAGCGGCTGATAGTCGGCCTTCTCCAGGCCCATGCGGTGCATGCGTATCGTATCCGAGCAGTCGAAGACGTGGCGGACCGTGTCGATATGATTCTCGAGTACGTGAAAATGAAACCGTTCGGGCAGTTGCTCCTTGGCCGCGACCAAGAATTCCTCGAAATTCGGCTTCGAGCCGACCATGAAGGCCACCGGCAGGCTCAGTCCCTGATAGATGAGCAATAGGCTTCCCAGCGATCCATCGCTGCGCCGCGCCCCCCACCAGCTACAAAACGGAAAGAAGGCGGGATCGAGATTGCCAAGAAGGTACGCGTTGGCGAGCTTGTCGACGGTGAGAAAGTCTCTCAATTCATCGCGATCCGTGATTTGCTCGACGGGCATCTGTGCTCCTGATGTGACTCTCCAAAAGTGGCTGCGCTCGGCGCCGTGCCGCTGCCAATCCCTAGCCTATTCACACGAATCCCCGTCCCGATGCAAGCCGATTTTACGGCCGGCATCGACGCGAATGCGCGCGATGCGCTGCCACGTGTCAGATAGGAAAATGTTCTCTAATGAGTGTAACCTGCAGCGGGCTTATTCGCAATCGTTGCGAGGGGGCGGCGCCCCGTCCCAAGGCGCTCGAAATTCTCGACGCCGGGAGTTGGTTTTCAAGGAGCTTGGTCAGGGGTTCAGGGGTCTCTTGGTCAGGGGTTCAGGGGTCCGGGGGTCCAGGGGTCCAGGAACGACGCCACCGCCCCGGCGCGCCTTGTGCCGCCGGACGGCAAACTTGGCAGCTAGATAGAGGCTCCACAAGATGAACGTGGCGGGTATCCGCGGCTCTCTGCGGGTGCGCCTCATCGGCC
>CAYLTX010000047.1:0-16807 GCA_964386725.1 uncultured Bradymonadales bacterium
AGACGGCAACGCAGGCATCGGATTCATGGGCCGACGAGGTGCCGCGAGGAAAGTGACGTTGTAGTAACTAAGCGACTCCGTTGGTTTGTTCAACCCCTTGACTCCACGATCGCGTGTGCAGTACCGTCGCTTCGATAGAGAAAGAGCTTAATTAATTGTATTGAATTTCCAATATTCTCCCCAGAGGGTGTACCGATGATGGAGTGGAAACGTTTGTGTTGGGGTTTCGGGGTTGCGCTGCTAGCGCTGGTCATGTTGGCGCAAACAGGCTGTAAACCGGACTATCCGAATTGTGAGACTGACGATCACTGCGCCGAGAGCGAGCAGGGCCAAGAGGAGGGCAGGACCTACTGCGTCAACGGCCTCTGCCAGCAGTGCCGCGAGGATGCCGATTGCGGCGATCCTGCGTTGGAGTGTAACGCCGGCGTCTGTGAAGAGATCCCGGGCTATTGCGAATCGAACGCCGAGTGTCCGGGTAATGAGAAATGCCGCGAGAACCGCTGCGGCCCGGAGTGCATGAGCGACGACGAATGTGCGGCCGGTCAAATCTGCGAAGATGGCAGCTGTGTCGAGGAACCCGAGTGTTCTACCGACGCCGACTGCGAATCCGGCGAGATGTGCGAAGACGGCCAGTGCATCGAGCGCCCCGAAGAGGTGTGCGAGCTCGAGCCGGTCTACTTCAATTACGACAGCGCCAGCATTCGGTCGGAGGCACGCGACAAGCTCGCTGACAACGCCGAGTGCATCCAAGAGCGCGACATCAGCGTGCGCATCGAAGGTCATACCGACGAGCGTGGCACCGACGAGTATAACGTCGCCCTGGGTGAGCGCCGCGCGCGAAGCGTCCAGCGCTACCTGAGTAACCTGGGAGTCAGCTCCGGCGATATGAGCATCATCTCGTATGGCGAAGAGCAGCTCGCACGCAGCTGCGGCGAGCAGGGCTCGGATAGCTGTCACAGCCAGAACCGGCGTGTGGAGTTCTCAGTGCGCTAAGCTAGCTTGCTGAGACTGCATGAGTACGACAGGCCCGGCGTTTCTATGGCGCCGGGCCTGTCGTGTTCTTGTCTATGCCTATCGAGCAACTGGAGCGACGGCCTCCGCGCCGTCGCCGCCAGGGACGGCGTCGCTCCAATGAACTCGGACACATTCGCCCACGGTTGTATCCATCCCCAATAGGTTGTAATTATCGGGTAACGTGAGCCGCTCACTGTTGTGACGGGCTCGCCGCCTACCAACTATTTCCGCGACCCATAAATCGTCGACGATGAATCGAAAAGTAGCCGAATTTTTGAGAGTGGCCGTGCTGAGTCTTGCTTGTCTGTGCGTGGCGAGTCTGAGCCTCGGCGGATGTGTCTCGTTGTCCGCCGGCGAGGAGATGCAGCAAGATATTGAGGCCATGCGCGCCGAGCAGCGCGCCATGCAGGAAAATTACGATGAGGAAAAGGAGCGGCTCACGGCCATGATCGACTCGGCCCGCCAGGACGTCGACCAGCTCCAATCGGTCCTCAAGGAGGCTCGCGCGCTCCTGCAGCGCAATAACGCCGATCTAGGCGTCGAGATCCAAAATACCCGCGAGGAGCTCAAGAAGCTCCACGGCGAGACCGAGGAACTTAACTTCAAGTTCCGGCGAATGGAGCAGGAACTCGAGATCTTCAAGGAGGACGTCGATCTTCGCTTCGAAGAGGTCGAGGGTCGCGTCGATCTCCCCGAGCAGGCCATGCCGCTATACGAGCACGGCGTCGAGGCTCTCCAGGACGGTCGCATCAGCGAGGCGCGCCGCGCGTTGGGTAAATTCCTCGAGGAGTACTCCAGCCATGGCAAGGCCGCTGACGCGCGTTATCAGCTGGCCGAGTCGCACCTTCGCGAGGAACAATGGGAGACGGCTATCGGTGAGTATCGTCAGGTGCTCCAAGATCACCCCAATTCCCCGCGGGTCGGCGACGCCACGTATCGCATCGGGCAGTCCCTGATGAATATCGGCCGTTGCGAGCAGGCGAACCAGTGGTTCGAGCTGGTCACCGACGATTACGGTAACTCCCAATTTGCCAGCGACGCGCGCCAAAGAATGAGCGAAATCAAGTCGGGGAAATGTCCCTGAACGTGCCTTTCACCATGGAAGACCAACATGAGTTTCGACGTCGGAAAACGCCATGTTTTTTCAGCCATCGCGCTGGGCGTCGTAGTCGGTGTGCTGCAGTATCAATGTGAGACGAACGACAGCCAGGAAGAGGCCGAGGCCGAGTCGCAGGCAGCCTACGAGCTGACGCCCGACGAGCAGCTCGCCCACCTGGAAGCGTCTTCGGCCGTGCAAGGCGCCCACGAAAAGGCGATCCGCAGCGCGTTTCGCAAGGTCAACCGCCAGCTGCAGAAGCAAAGTCGCGCAGAGGAGGCCAAAGCGCCGTCGGCCGACGAGACCGACGTGCTCACCTTCTTATTCAGCGCCAATATCCACGGCGAGCGCGAGGATTGCGGCTGTAAGTCCAACCCGCTGGGCGGGCTGACGCGGCGCCAGACTCTCATCGAATTGGCCGCCGAGCCGTCCACCGACGAGGCGAAGAAGTGGTGGGGCGACAATCTGCCCGCCTCCGACGTGAGCTTCGAGGTCGACGCCGGCGGTCTGCTGTTCAAGAATAGCTCGCTGGACCGCCATCCCGAGCGGCTCCAAGAGAAGGCTAAAAAGGAAGCGCGCGCGCTCGTCGACGCGCTCTCGGTCAATCCGCCCGACGTGCTCAACGTCGGCGAGATCGACCTCGCGCTGGGCCTGGACACCTATAAAGAGATCGTCTCGGAGAAGGACCTGCCGGTCATCTCGGCCAATCTCTACGACTCCGATGGAAAACAAGTCTTCGAGGGCCACCGTGTCGTCGAGCGCGACGGCAAGAAGGTCGCCTTCATCGGGCTCCTCAAGGATAATCCGCGCGTCGAAGACTATTACAAGACGCGCGGCGTGCAGGTAAAACCTGCCGCCGAAGCCTATCGCAGCGAAGCCGAAAAACTGGGCGAAGACGTCGACCTGGTGGTCTTGCTGAGCAACCTGGGCACCTCGCGCACCGCCGAACTCATCGAGAACGCCAAAGCAGACGGCGCGCGCATCGACGCGGCCATCGTCTCCAACACCAACCGTTTGACCCGCTCGCCTCAGTGGGCCGCCGGCGTGCCCATCGTCGAGCCGCTCAGCCGTGGCAAATATTTTGGCCGGCTCGACGTCATGCTCGGTGACGAGCCCGGCGTCTCGTTTGCCAACGCCGTGGCCGATCCGCGCGAGATCGTCCAAAATTACCGGCGCGCCTGGGGCAGCTACTTCGGCGCGCGCGACCAGTGGCGCGACGCCGCACGCGAGATCGCCGAACTCCAAAAACAACTCGCCGATCACAGCGAGCGGGCCAGGGCGAGCGACGACAAAGCTAAAAAGGCCGAGAAGGCTGACAAGCCTGAAAAAACTGACAAGACCGAGAAGGGCAAGGCCGAAAAATTCGTCGACGCGACGTCCGAAAAGACCAAGTCACGCGTCGAATTTCTCGAAAAGAAGCTCGAGACGCTCGACAAGCGCGTCGAGGCGACCTCCAAGACGCTCGCAAATCAGTCGAGCCGCCTCAGCAGCATCGACGACCTGGCCTCGAGCGCCGACGGCGACGACTGGGCCTCGGTGCAGATCGTCCAGCTCAAGCTCGACATCCCCCAGCAGCAGCAAGTGCGCAAAGTTCTCGATAGTTGGAAAGATAGAGAGTGAGAAAGTGAGATAGTTAGAAAGTGAGATAGTTAGAAACGACAAAGGCCCGACCGGGCGTATCCGGTCGGGCCTTCGCAGTTGTAGTAGTCTTACTCTCTCACTCTCTCACTCTCTTACTCTCTTACTCTCTTTCAGAAGGTAGTCCGCCGACGTCTTCGATGCGTTGCTTCAGGTCCTCGAAGCCCTCATTGACCTCGTCTCGGGGCAGGTTGCCCTTCTCGAGGCGGTTGTCGGCTTGTTTGCGTGCGTTTTCGTAGAACGCGACGCCGCGGCGCAGGATGTCGTGGTGGTTGCCGCTGACCTCGAGCCCCTTCCACAACGCGTCTTCTGCGTCAGCGAAGTGGCCGAGCTGCTCGGCGTAGGAGATCAGGTTGATCTGGCTGACCACGTAAATGGACAGTACCTCCTGGCCAAAGACCTCGTAGGCCTCCTCGGAGAGCTCCTCGGCGCGCTGGCCCCACTCCAAAGCACGCTCGTGCTCGCCGCCCTCGAACAGCAGCACGCTCAGGCGTTGGCAGGCCTGCGCGGCCTGCGGGAGGCCGCGGGGGTTGTCTCCGTCGGCCATCTCGTGGGCGATGTCGAGGGCCTTCTGCATCTCCTCTTCGGCCTCGTCAAAACGCTCGTGGCGCGCATAGAGCAGCGACATATTTTGTCGCGCCCCCAACGCCAACGAGTCGACGCTCTCATCGCCGTCGGCACGCACCGCTTCGATGAGCTCGATGGCGCGCTGGCTCAGGTCTTTCGCCTCGACGAGATCGCCCTTGGCGGCGACCACGCTCGATAGATTCAGATAGGTGGCTGCGGCGTTGGAGCGAAAATCGACGTCTCGATCCAGCAGCTTCTCGCAGATGTCGAGCGAGTCGCGATGGTATTTCTGGGCCTGCTCGGGCTCGTCCTTTCGCTGGTGGAGTACGCCGAGCTCATTATAGAGCTGGGCGCGCAGCTTCAGCTCGTCGTCCGGCTCGTCGGGCGTCATGTCCAGGATCGCCTCGGCCTCCCGAAAGGTGTGCTCGGCCTGGTCAGGTCGGCCCTGACGCAGCGTCTGGCTTCCCTGCTGGACGAGTTTGCGTGCGGTGTCGAGTTCGCGCATGGGGTGTCTCGGATCTCTGGAGGGGGTTGCTGGAGCTACAGTCAGTATTTTCTGACGGGCTCGGGCAATGTGGTTGAGGGTTTGGGATTGAGGGTTTTGGGTTCGGGCTCAGCAGCCCAGATCACCGATATTGCGCTTTGAGCCACACGTGAAAGGTGACGTTGCCAAAGCGCACAGCGTCGCCGTTTTCAAGCTGGCGGGGTCGGTCTATCTGCTTGCCGTTGACGAAGGTGCCGTTGGTGCTGGCCGAGTCCTGTATAAAGACCTTGGCGTTGCGGCAGATGAGCAACGCGTGATTCCAGGAGACGGCCGGTTTGTCGATAATAATGTCGTTGTTGTGCCCGGCGCCCAGCGTATTGTCACCCTGGCGCAGTGAGTAGCGGTTCGACGGTTCCTCGGGATCATAGAGGATCCCGTAGTTCATCGGGTCGCGCTCTTCTTGCTCGGCCGGCAGCGTCAACGTCGGTCGGCCTCCGTCGGCGTTGGGGCCGGGCCGGCCCGGCGAGGTCTGAAAGATCGCCGCCGCGCGTGCATCGGCGCCCTTGGAGCGTCCAAAAGAGCCGGACTCGTTGTCGTTCTCGAGGGCCTCTCCGCAAAAGCCGCAAAAGGTCACATCACTCGGATACACCCGGGCGCAGGTCTTACAGCGATTGATGCGGTCCCCACAAAAGGCACAAAAGCCCGCATAATCCGGTATGTCAGATGAGCAGCTCGGGCACTTCATCGCGGTCAGTTGCATTCAGGCACGGCATTGAAGCCGAGCTCCTCATCGCTCAACGCGAAGGGCTCGGTGATGGCCGGCGGCGTGTCGGCGCCGACCACCGAAATCCGAGCGACCAACTGCTGGTCGACGTCCTCGAGGATCACGCGCTGGGGGGAACCGCCGTTTGCAGGTACAAATCTGCCACATCCAGCGTCCCAGTGAAAGACGTGCAACGCACACGATCCGGCGGGAGTGGTCGGAACGAACGCGGTTCCATCTCCGCCGGGCCCTTGCACGGCGGTGCCACAGGCGCTCGCCTGCTCGCCATCCCACTCGCAAATCTCGACACGGATCTGTTGATCGTCGCCTTCACGATCGCGGATCAGGTACGGGATCGAGACCAGGTCATCGACGCGCGACAACCGAACGCGAAAATCAGCTTGCCCGCCGACGTCGTCGTCCTGGCCGGCGTCTGCTCGGCCAGCATCGGCAAGACCAGCATCGTCGCTACCAGCATCGGGGCTACCAGCATCGGGGCTACCAGCATCAACGCTGCCAGCATCAACGCTACCAGCATCAACGCTACCGGCATCAACGCTACCGGCATCAACGCTGCCAGCATCGTCGCTGCCGGCATCGTCAGCCTGCGGAGGCGCATCGAGGTCACAGCCCTCCACCGGCGGGGTGATATTGCCGGCGGCTTCGACCTGGGCCGGGGCGTTGGGGAGATCGAAATCGTCCTCGCAACCCGAGCAATAAAGCGCGAGCGCGGCGAGACCGATGAAAGGATACAGCAAGGGGGATCGCATTCTCATGCACTCAGTAGCTCGAGAAGTTCATCGTGAATGAGCGAGTTGGTCGCCAAAATACTCTCTTCAAAACCGTGATACGTCGCATCTTGGATGTCGGTGACTCGACCCCGGGCCTCCTCGACGAGCAGGTAGCCCGCCCCGGTATCCCACGGGTTGAGTCCGAACTCCCAGAAGCCGTCCATGCGCCCGCATGCCACATAGGCCAAGTCGAGCGCCGCCGAACCGAGTCGGCGCACGCCGCGCGAGCGCTTGGTCACGGTCACAAAATTCTGCAGATTGTCGGTCAGATCCGCGGGCGTCGTCGGGCGAAAACCGGTGACCAGCACGGCGTCGTCGAGCGTGTGTTGGTCGCTGACCGCCATCGGCGCTCCGTTCAGAAACGCGCCTGCGCCTCGCCGCGCGCTGAATAGCTCGTCGCGGTACGGATCGTAGATGACGCCGACCTTCGAGCGCGCGCCTTCCTGCAGCGCGACCGAGACACAGGACAGCGGCAGACCTCGCGAGAAGTTCAGCGTGCCGTCGATGGGGTCGATAAGCCAGTGGCGGTCTTCGGATTGTGCCTCGAGGCCGCCGAACTCCTCGCCGAGGATCTGGTCGTCGGGGAACATCTGGCGAAGCTCGCCGGTGATGAACTCCTCGATATCCCGGTCGACCTCGGTGACCACGTCGTGAGCACCCTTCTGGTGCACGCGAAAACCGCCACGGCTGGCGCGCACCATCATCTTGCCCGCCTGGCGAGCGAGCGCCTCGGCGCAGCGTTGTTCGGTGAGCAGATCAGACATCGTGTCTCGTCGGCGCGGAGAGGGCCTAGAACAGCAGGTGAACTGATAGTCCCAGCCCCCCTCCAGCGTCAAGTGTGGGCGTACGCAGCGGATGCAGCGGATGGCGCGGATGCAGCGGATGAAACGGATCTAGCTGATGGGCATCTTAGGCGGCTTCGGTCGCTGCTTCGAATTCGCCGTCATCGCCGGAGCAGGCGCTGCCGAATGGTGCGAGACCAACAGCCAACAATAGAAATATCACTTGAAGAATTCGATGCATCACAGGACCCCTCCGCCGCAATAATCGGAAGTATCAACCTCGCTGTCGCAATCACGCCCTGTCGGGCAGTCACCGGTCACGGAACACGAATAAGTGCAGCGGCCGGTGGCGCCGTTGACCGTCTCGCAGCGCCCGTCATTCAGGGCCGATTGGCCGCACTGGTCGTCGCTCGAGCAACTTTCACCATCCTTCAGGTCGAGCACTGCCGCGCAGGACGTCAGAGACTCGGCAATGCCGCAATAGCTATCCGCTGCAGCCCCCGAGAGACTTTCACGCGAAACGATGCCGCCGCCGTAGGGCCGCTCACAACCACTAGATGCCTGCTGGAGGCAAAAGCCGTCGTCCAAAGCCTGTCCGTCGAACTCCATCGGCACACACCGGTGGTCGGGCTCGCACTCGCTGTCGGCCTTACACGGCTCGCAGGTCCCCAGCGTAGCGACCGGCGTATTCGTGCAGTTGTTGGTGGCCGGGGTGTCGTCGAGGTGGCCGCACTCCTCTGAGGCCGCGCAGGCCTGGCAGGTGTTGTCGTCGCCGCACGCCGAGGCGCCGACCTCGGCACATTGGGCGTGCTCGACGCACTGGACACACTCGTTGTTATCCACATCGCACGCCGGCGTCTCCCCGTCGCACTGCGCGTCGTCGACACACTCAACGCAGGCGTTCGCGTCGGTGTCGCAGACGCCTTCGTCGCAGTCGCCGTCGCCGAGGCATGCGACGCAGGTGTTGTCGTCGGCGCAGACGCCGTCGGTGCAATCGTCGTCGCCGACACATGCCACACATTCGCCGCTGGACTCCTCGCATACCGGCGTCGGTGCGGCACAGTCACCACCACACGGGCCGGCGTCCACTTCGCCGCTACCGTCCTCGTCGGCGTCCTCGGCGGAGGCGACGTCGGAGGACTGTGCGGCGTCGGGCGTCGCTTCGAATTCGCCCTCGTCGCCGGAGCAGGCGCTTCCCATCAGTGTGAGTGAAATCGCCAGAACCGGTATCAACAAGCAATTGAGCTTCATTTTGTGCTCTTCTGGAAACAATAAGATTAGTTATTCAAAGCAGGGCTATGTCGCTCGCGACGACTTCACTTGCCTGAGAGCGTGCCACTTGATGCACTTGGTGATAGATTGGGCGCCTGTGATGTCGAATTTCTTCAACGGGGCTTCGGTCACACCTCACACGTCTTGCTGGTCAACCCCACACAATCATTCTCACACTCATCGTTCGCATCGCACTGATACGTACACGAGTCGATCGGACACGAACCATCGTCCTTTCCGGTCATGCCGCAATCAGCAGCGTTGCCACCACAACTCTTGCCACTCTGCTGGTCCAACACCGCCTGGCAGGTGGTCAGGTCCTCGTTGATGCCGCAGAAGTCGCCGTACTCGCCCGACAGGCTCATGCGGTTGATGACGGTGCCCCAGGGGCCCTCGCAGGTGCCGCCGTCGGGGCGCACCTCCAGGCAGTAGCCGTCGTCGAGGCGCTGGCCGTCGAAGTCCAGCGGGACGCAGCGCATGTCGCCGGCGCACTCGCTGTCGGCCCTGCAGGTCCCGCAGGTGTCAACGCTGTCGGTGGGTGTGTCGGTGCAGGTGTTGGTGGCCGGGTCGCAGGAGTTGCCATTGCAGGCGCTCTCGTCGTCGACGGTGCATTCGACGCACTCGCCGGCGTCGATGTCGCAGGCCGGGGTGTCGTCGAGGTGGCCGCACTCCTCTGAGGCCGCGCAGGCCTGGCAGGTGTTGTCGTCGCCGCACGCCGAGGCGCCGACCTCGGCACATTGGGCGTGCTCGACGCACTGGACACACTCGTTGTTATCCACATCGCACGCCGGCGTCTCCCCGTCGCACTGCGCGTCGTCGACACACTCAACGCAGGCGTTCGCGTCGGTGTCGCAGACGCCTTCGTCGCAGTCGCCGTCGCCGAGGCATGCGACGCAGGTGTTGTCGTCGGCGCAGACGCCGTCGGTGCAATCGTCGTCGCCGACACATGCCACACATTCGCCGCTGGACTCCTCGCATACCGGTGTCGGCGCGACACACCCACCACCGCACGGGCCGGCGTCCGGTTCGCTGTTACCGTCGGCGGTGGCATCCGAGGTTGGCCCAGCGTCGTCGCCGGTCTGTGCGGCGTCGGAAGCCGGATACTCCGGCGTGGACGTGCATCCCCAGATGAGAGAGAAACCAAATATCAGGATGGTAAGACGAGCGAGTTGCAAGTTCATAGCGGCGGTCTCCTACCGGATTCGCGAAATTGTCAGACCAATACAATAATAATTAATGTTCATGACGCGGTCCGAAGCGGAATAGGCGGGTGGTTTCGTGTCGCCTCTCCAGATTCGCGAGCCAATGCAGTTGACGCAGTTGAGCGACGAAGGCCGTGCAAGTAGTGCCGGCATACGGTCGCTTGCGTGGCCATATGGCGCACGCAGGAACGGCTTCGCTGCATTGGGGAGACCTCGTTAGCCGTGCCTGTTCGGGCCTTCGGCCAACCTCCCCCAGTCATGACTGAGTCTATTGATGGAGCAATTTAGCAAGTTGCTGAATCCACCGCAATACACAGTTCAGCGGGTGGCGCCATCAGTTCCGGGAGGGAGCACCGCCTCGTGAAAACGCACACGTAGCTCCTTGATAAGTGCGTTTTCGCGAGTGGGATAGACTCGGTTGGTCAGCAAGATGGCGATCAGCCCCAGATCGCGCTCGATCCAGAACGACGTGCCCGTAAACCCGAGGTGGCCGACGGTGCGGCCGGCCCGGAAGCCGCGCCCGGCGCTGCTCGAGCTCCCGCTGGGGGTGTCCCAGCCGCCGAGGTGGTGGCCGTCGGCGCCGCGGGCTCGCTCGGACCAGCAAAATTGCAGGGTTTGCCGGCTGATAATTCCGTCGGAGATGGCGCCGGCGTCGATCTGCCACAGATGGGTGCAGAACTCGAGCAGGTCGCCGGCGGTGCTGAAGACGCCGGCGTGGCCGCTGGTGCCGCCGATGATGTCGGTGTTCTCGTCGTGGACGGTACCGATGACCACGCGCTTTCGATGCGGGCAATCCTCGGTGGCCGCGGCGTGGGCGATGGGCTCGTCGCCGGCCAAACGCGCGACGTAGCGGGTATGCTCCATGCCGAGCGGCTCGAAGATGCGGTCTCGGGCGACCTCGTGTAGCGGCGCGTCGAAGACACGCTCGACGATATGGGCCCACAGGATATAGCCCAGGTCGGAGTAGGCGTGGCGAGTGCCCGGTTCGGCCTCGAGCGGAGTGGTCGCGATGCGTGCGAAGAGCTCGTCGCGTGTGGTTCGTGCGCGCTCGGGCGTCGGGTCGACCGGGTATTCGAGGTAGAACTTCTCCCAGGCCGGAAGCCCCGACGAATGATTGAGCAGGTCGAGCAGGGTGGCCTCGGCGCGCTTTTTGTTGTTTCGAGAATGAGCTCCAGAGGACCAGGCCGGCAGATGGTCGGCGATGGGGTCGTCGAGGGTGACGAGGCCGGCGTCGACCGCCTGCATCACCAGCGTGGCGACCACCAGCGGCTTGGTGAGGCTGGCGATGTCCATCGGCGTGTCGCGCGTCATGGGTGCGCCGCCTTCACCGAGGTGGGTGCAGCCTAGCGCCTCGTCGAGCAATAACTTCCCGCCTTGCCAGACGGCCGCCTGGACGGCCGAGCAGGTCTTCGACTCGCCGATTTCATCGCGGCTGTCTGCGACGGCGTTTCGGAGGGTTTCGAGGGCCTTGTCGAGGTTCATGCGTCTCCTCGCCTGGCGTCTAGTACGGCATCTCCGTCGAAGGTCAGCGTTCCGCCGTCGGCGTCGAGGGTCGCCTCGACGCCCATGGGCACGGCCACGTTTCGCGAGCCGTGGCCGCAGGGAAAGTCGGCGACGACCGGGCAGCCGAACTCGGCGGCGAGGTCGGCGACGAAGCCGTCGATGGCCTCATCATTGACGTAGACGCCGCCGCAGCCGGTAAAGTCGCCCAGCACGATGCCCGCCGGGCTGTGGGCCTTCTCGGAGAGCCGCAGCGTCGTAAAGAGGCGGTCGAGCCGGTAATCCTCCTCGCCGACGTCCTCGAGCACCAAAATCGCGCCGTTGAGCTCGGGGCAATGCGGCGAGGCGAGCATGCTGGCGACGATGCTGAGGTTGCCGCCCAGGACCGGTCCGCGGGCGCGCCCTGGACGCACGGTGCGCAGCCCGTCGACGGCCGGTGCGGCTGCGCCGTCACGCGCGATGCGTTCGCCGAAGAGCGCAGCGCGCAGCTGTTCGAGGCTTGTATGTGGGTCGTCTGCGTGGAGCCCGAAGCTCTTGATGACCGGGCCGTGCAAGGTGGCGATACCGGCCACGCCGGCCACATAAAGGTGCAGCGCGGTGATGTCGCTAAATCCCACCAATAGCTTGGGGTGCTCGCGCAGCGCGCCGAGGTCGAGTTCGTCGAGCAGCCGCATCGCGCCGTAGCCGCCGCGGCTGCAGATGATCGCGCTCACGTCGGGGCGCTCGAAGGCGTCGTGCAGGGCGGCCAGACGCACCGCGTCGCCGCCGGCCAAATAACCGGCCTTCTCACCGCGGTCGTAGGTGGATTCGTGCAACCAGGGCTCGAGCCCCCAACTCGCGAGGGTGCGCAGCCCCTCGTCGAGCAACGTCGGGGTCACGGGCCCCGACGGGCTTAGAATGGCGACCTTGTCACCGGGTCTCAGGGCGGGTGGATGAATCAGCGGTTTGGGCATCCTGCTTGTCGGTTGAGGCCGTATTAGTTGAGGCAGTCTTACTCGAGGCGCTTTTGTCGTGGGGATTATATTTGATCAAAAGCGCTTCGCTGGTGCCGAATTTGGTGCCGATCGATACCTTGATCGGCAGGCGGTTCTCGTCGCGGCTCAGCCACAAAAAGCCGGTCTTGTCGCGCGGCGACTTGATCTTCAGCAGCGGCTCTTTCGTCGTGCCGTCGTCGGCTTTTTGGCGCCTGGAGACCATCACCTCGCGCACGAAGCTGATCTTGAGGCCTTTGAACCAGCCCATCGGGGTGTACACGTCCTCTTTGCCCAAGACCTCGAGGTCGACGCGGCTGAGCTTCCAGCCATCGTAGACATAATAGGAGAGTTCGTCACCCACGGCGAGCTGGTCACGAGCGCGCAGGTGGTACATCCAGCTGAGCATGTCGTGAGTGGTGTTGGGGATCGAATAATTGAAGCGGCTGCGGCGCGTCTCGCGCTTCTTTTCGACCTTGGCGTGATAGGCGCCGTGTTTGTAGTCGACCTTATAGGTGCGCGTCTTGCCGCGCTCCTCGAAGAACTTCTCGGAGCGAAGCGGTCGATGGTCCAAGGGGTCGACGAAGGTATGGGCGCGGTCATCGAGCGGGTAGATCTTCTCGAAGAACCCCACCGAGCGGGCGACTCCGGAAATCGGCACGTAGGCTTGATTGTTTGCCGTACGTGCATTGCCGGCGCGAACGCTGGCGCGCATCGCTTCGGCGCCGTTGAGCCGAATCGAGTAGAAGAACTCTTCGCCGGGCCAGCGAAACGAGTCGACCGCTGATTCCGATCGCGTCGGGGCCTCGGATGCCGGCTCGTGGGCCCCCGGATCCATGCCCTCGGCATAAGACGAGCCCGATAGGAGAAGACTGATGGCAACGACAGCGAAGGTGGCGACGGCCAGCCGGGAGCCATTAGAGGCGCCCGGTGCGCCCGTGACGATGGAGTATGGAGATCGCACGGTGATGCCCCGGAGTAAGAGAATCCACGTTTAGCTTCGTTATATATGACGAAGGTGATGACGTTTATGTTCAAATCAATAACGCGACGGCAGTCGGTGCTGATTCCCTAGTTGGGTCACACCACCTTGGGTCACACCACCTTGGGTCACACCACGACTGCTGGTCCAGCCATCCAGCTTATGATAGCTGACGTGGTCGTTTGGGCCGAGTCGGTCGTGAGTCGAACGAAAACACGTGAACCCATGAATCAATCATTGCACGAACGCAGTACTTATTTCGATGCTCTCCTCGAGCACCTCGACGCGTTTGACGGGTCGGATCGGGAGAGGCTCGCCGAGTTATACTCGGCCAGCTCGGCCGCACCGGTCGACATCGCCCACCAGTGGTGCAAGCGTCCGGATGAATTTATCGAAGTCGTCGAGCGCGAGGTGGGGGACACGGATGCGTGGAGGGTCATCGATCTACTCGCCCAAGAGCATGATCTTCCCGTCGAGCTCAACTGGGTCGGCCGCAAAGAACACAAAGAGTTGATCCGCCTGGGGTTGATGAAACCCGCTCCCCGGCGCGTCGGCAAGCGCGACCTCAACTGGATTCCCGGTGCGGTCGCGGCCATCTTGGCGCCCCGGCTGTCGGGGACCCGGCCCACGGTGCCGGTTCTGGTCGGCAGCCAGCCGCGCGAGGCGATCGACGCCATCGCAGCCGAGCACGGAATCTCCACCGACGGCTCGCGCGTCGAGGTCGTGCTGCGCATCGCCGAGGCCTTCGCCGACCCGGAGTTCGTCGACACGATCGTGACCCGCTTGCCCCACCCGGACTGGATCGGCGGGGCGATGATGACCCTGGAGCTCGGCGGGATCTGCTATTGGCGCGAGATCTTCGGCCAGGAGCTCGAGGACGCGCCCAACGAAGGCAACGTCGTGCCGCTGATGCGCTCCGAGGAGCGACACGAGCAGCGCGAGATCGCCGCGTGTCTGCTCGAGCTGGGTATCGTCTATAGGGTCGAGGAAGAGGGCGCCGACCTCCCGCTCGTAGCGGTGCCCGAGGAGTTATGGCTGGGGCTGTGGACATTGGGGCAGGGCTGGCTGTTGGACTGGACGTCGCTGAGCTTCACCGATCTGGAGGACGTCGCCATTCGCCAGTCGCGCGACGAGATCGGCTGGGACGCCCAGGCGGTCTGCAAGTGGCTGATCTGCGAGGCGCAGGCCGAGAACCTGTGGCTGGACGATGGTGAGATCTCGGTGCCCTCCCTCGACCGGCTCGACGACGTCGCCGCCGGCCTCGAGATCGACTGGGACGCAGTCTTGGGGCTCGCCGATGATCTGCATCTCTTCAAAAATGCCGGGGGCGTCTATCATATGACCGAGCACGCCGGCGAGTTACTCGACCTCTCTCGGCAGGCGTTCGTGCGCGAGGTTCTCTCCGGCTGGGCGGTGGGCATCATCGGATCGGCCGCCGACCCACATCTTCCGCTGGCCGTCGGCCTCGACGAGCAGTGGCGCGAGCACCTCGTCGAGCTCTTCGATGCCCAACACGAGGGGCTATCGCCCTGGATGGAGTACGAGGGCATCGAGCATATGGAGACCGGGGCGGGGTGTCTGCGCGAGATCATGGAGGGAGACGAGGAGTTCATGCTCCTCGAGCTCGGCCTGACCAACACCTTTATGTGCATCTCGAAGGTCCACTGGCTCGACCTTCTCAGCCTGCTCGAGACCGACACCTGGTATTCGGTCACCGGGCTGCGCGAGCTCTTGCAGATGGTCACATCCTACGGGCTCTTCAGCCAGATCGGCCACATCGTCCAGGACCCGCAGTCCAATTATTATTTCCCGGTCCAGCGCCCCAGCTTCCTGACGCTGCCCAACCACACCGACGCCTTCGGCGACTGGCTGCTCGACGTGATCACCGCGCTGCTCGAGCCGCTGGGGCTGGCCGAGCTCTCCGAAGACGGCGAGCGCGTCTGGCTGGACACTCGCCGGCTGCGCATCCCGACCCCACCCGAATGGCCCGACCAACCCCGCGTCCACCTGGTCCGCGAGGTCCTCGGCGAGCCCGAACTCGACTTCGCCATGCCCGACTTCCAGGGCCCCTCACTGCACTCGGTCCCCGAGCACGACGACGAAGACCTCGTCTCGGTCGACCTACCGCTCACGGCGCTCCTGCAGGCCTGCGAAGGCCGGGAGATCGTCGGGTTTGACGGGAAGATGTTGCGGTTGGAGTAATGGAGCGCGGACAGCCTGTCCGCATCTGTGCGACGAGTGCGGGCACGCCTTTCGCCCGCCGAGGAGCACAGAAAGCTGGCGCTCACGAGCGCCAGACACTCTCAAAGCGCGCGCAAGCGGCTTACGCACACCCCGGCTTCATCGTATTGGAGGAAAGAGAGAGTGAAGGTGGGCACGAGAAGTTCTTTCGTCTGCTGAGTAAGGTGAGAAAGCGCTGACACTTCCTTTTAGCGGGCAATCCTGAGTGTCAGGCACCCTACAACCTCGGTTGCGAACCTACGCCGTCCGCAATGGCCGATCCGCCACGATGATGCATCGTTGCGAATCGGCGCATCTCCTCACCGACGCAATTCTCCAATCAATCCGCCACGACCGCACATCGACCACGTTGCGGAACCGTCCACGATGTACACGGCGTGCGCGGTCTTGTACCCGCACGCCCCGCATGGTTGTATTTTGCGAGCCCCGCGGCCTTGGGCCCGGGGTTAGGGTCAACGCTCCACGATGCAGCATTCGATCCGGTCGTCTGCGCTGCCGCGTTTCCGTGCTCCTCGGCGGGCAAACGGCGTGCCCGCGCTCGTCGCACGAATGCGGCCTGGCATGCCGCGCTCCAAGTCAAACCAATTCATCCGGCACATCCTCGACGTGAATCGGCTTGTGGGGCTCGATCTGGACGATGACGTCGGTGGCGTCGACGAAGTGTTCTTTGATGCGTGCTTTGACGCGTAGCAGGATCTCGCCGGCGTCTTCGAGGCTCATCTCGGGGTCGAGGGTCAGGTGCAGGTCGACGTGGACGTGGCCGGGCATGCCGCGGCTGCGGACGTAGTGGCAGGATTTGACCTCGGGGATCGACTCGACCAGCTCGCGCACCGCCTCGGGGTCGAGGTGCGAGGTGTCGACGAGGACGTCGATGCCCTCGCGCAGGACGCGGTAGGCGGTCATGCCGATGAAGAGCATCACCGCCAGGGCGGCGAGGACGTCGCCCACCGGCAGGCCCATCTGGACCAGGTACATGCCGATGAGCACGGACAGGCCGGCGATGCTGTCGGTGAACGTGTGCGCGGAGTCCGCCTTGAGGATCATCGAGTTGAGGCGCTTGCCCTCGTAGCGCTCGTAGATGCTGACCCCGAGGCTGATCAGCAGCGCCACGAGCACCACTCCATAAGCTGCGGGCGTGATATTGGGCACGGTGTCCGAGCCGGCCGCATCCCAGATGCCGCGGCCGACCTCGAGCATGCCCAGTGTGACCATCAGGCCGATGACCAAGCTGGCGGCGACCTCGATTTTGCGGTGTCCGTAGGGGTGCTCGGGGTCGGGCGGCTTGGCGGCCAGGCCCATCGCCACCAGGCCGATGACGTTGGCGGCGCCGTCGAAGACGCTGTGGAAGCCGTCGGCCTGCAGGCTGACGATATTATTCGAATAACCCCACCAGATTTTGGCGGCGGCGACCAAAAGGTTCAGCCCCAGAGTGATCCACAGGACCTTGCGCACCTGGGGTGCGTTTCGGCCCAGCTCTTCTTCGGTGGTCACCTGGGGCTTGGCT
>CAYLTX010000047.1:16817-39842 GCA_964386725.1 uncultured Bradymonadales bacterium
TTCACAGCAGGTCGTCTCGTCCGTCTTCTTCGAGTTGCTCGACGATCGCCTTTACATCTTGAGCACGATCTTTGGGGACGACCAGCAATGCGTCGGGGGTGTCGACGACGACCAGGCCGTCGACGCCCAAGACGGCGATTTTGCGATCGGTTCCCTCGCTGTAGATAACGGAGTCCGACACGTCCTTCAACAGCGCGTCTGCGTCGACGACGTTGCCGCTTTTGTCGGTCTCGCGCACCTCGTCGATCGCCGCCCAGTGGCCGACGTCCGACCAGCTAAACGTCGACGGGATGACGACCACGTCCTCGGCACCCTCCATAATCCCGTAGTCGATCGAGATACTCTCCATGTCGGCGAAGCACTCGGCGATGACTTCTTGTTCTTCGTCGGTGCCGATGGCCTGGCGAATCTTCATCATCGACTTGTACATCTCGGGGAGCTGGCGCTCCATCTCGCCGAAGAGCGCCGAGGGCCGGAAGACGAACATGCCCGAATTCCACGCGTAGTCGCCGCTTTGGACATATTCCTCGGCAACTTTCTTGGAGGGCTTCTCGACGAATTCGAGCACCGGCCGCGCCGCGATGCGGTGGCGGCCGTCGGTGGGCTTGCGGTAGTGGATATAGCCGTAGCCGGTCTCGGCGCTGGTCGGCTCGATGCCCAGCGTGACGATGTGGCCCTCTTCGGCCTTGGCGCGAGCCAGGTTCAGGCACATCCGAAATTTGTGGATGTCGCCGATGTGGTGGTCGGCCGGGAAGACGGCTATCGGCTCGTCACCGAAGCGTTCCCAGGCATGCGCAGCCGCCAGCCCGATGGCCGGGGCGGTATTGCGCGCGCACGGCTCGACGAGAAACGACACGTCCTCGAGCGCCTCGCGGGTCGGCTCGACGAGGTGCTCACCGAGGACCACGAAGGTCTTCTCGCGCGAGCCCAACTCCTCGAGTCGATCGACGGTGGCCTCGATCATGGGAGTATCCTCCCAGAGTCGAATGAGTTGCTTGGGGCGCATTTTGCGGCTCAGTGGCCAGAATCGCTTGCCGGATCCTCCGGCTAAAATGACGGTAATCATAGGGTCGGTAGGGGTTCAGGGGTCCAGGGGTCCGGGGGTCCAGGTTGAGAGGGCCCGGGCGCGCACCGTCGTTGGTGCGAGCGTCGAAGGTCGTATATACTGGAATGCGCGTCGAGTCACACATTACAAAATACTCGTTGAACGTATCCCGGCTGCGACACTACACTGTCGGACTGCAACGATGTTTTGCAAGGGACGGGATGGGTAAGGGGTCAAAACAAAAAAAGAAAAAGGTCTTTGCCGGACGCTACGAGTACGTCAAGCCGCTGGGTCGCGGCGCCGGTGGATCGGTGTACCTGGCCGAGGATCTGCACGTCGACCGACGCCAAGTCGCCTTGAAGGTGCTGTCGGCCGAGGCATGTAAGACCGTGCAGGGCAAGATGCTGCGCCGCGAGTTCGAGATCCTGTCTCGCCTCGACCATCCCAACCTCGTCCACGTCTACGATTACGGCAGCCTGCCCGGCGGCGGGGTGTTTTTGGCCGAAGAATATATCGACGGCTTTAGCCTCCAGGACGCCCGGGCGCTGCTCGAGCCCGAGGCGCTCATCGACGTCACCTTCCAGATCTTGCTCGGGCTGACCTACTTGCACGGGATGGGCTGGATTCACCGTGACATCAAGCCCGCCAACGTCATGTTGCTGTGGCTCGATGATGCCTCCGCGCGCCCAATGGTCAAGCTGGTCGACTTCGGCCTATCGAGCATGAACCCCAAAAAGGACACCCTGCGCGGTGGTACGCGATCGTATATGGCCCCGGAGATCATCCGCGGCGAGAAGGGCGAGCTGCGCTCGGATCTATATAGCCTCGGGGTGACCCTTTATTACGCGCTGTGCGGGGTGCTCCCCTTCGGCCCGCGAAGCAAGGAAGATCCGCCGCCGACCGAGGAGGATTTCCGCCCGCCCGAGCCCCATCGCCTCAACCCGGAGGTGCCGCTGGTGTTGAGCCGGTTTACGATGGCGCTGTTGCGCCAGCTCACCGACTTCGAATACGCCGACGCCGGCGAGGCGCTCCAGGACCTGGTGCGCGACACCGAATTTTTGGAGGAGTGGTCCGGCGGCGTGCTGGCCAATTCGCTCGACGTCGCCGCGCCGCCGGTCATCAAGGGCTACTTCGAGCGCGGCATCCTGCCCCGACGTGAAGAGGAGCACGAGGAGATCGTCGAACGGGTGACCTCCGAGGAGGACGCCGCCGTCGGGCAGATGCAGCTTCTGGTCGGCGAGCCGGGCATCGGCAAGAGTCGCCTGATGCGTGAGATCGCGGCGAGCTGCAAGCTCAGCGGCCGGCTGGTCGTCTCTGCCGATTGTACCCGGACGATGCGGCCGTACGGGCTTATCCACAAATTGCTCAGCCGCATCGTCGAGATCGGCGCGAGCCGCGGCATCCATCAGATCGAGCGTTACAAATCGTATCTGACCATTCTCGAGCGCATGTCGCGCCTGGGCGGAGCCAGCGACGAGGGGCATCGGGTCGACTCGGAGTGGATCCGCGAGGCGTTCGAGGACGCCGTGGTTATGTTGCACCCGCAGAAGGTCGTGTTGTTCATCGAGGACTTCGACCGAGCCGACGATGCTTCGCACGAGTTTTTCGGCGATTGGTACGCGCGCAGCCAGTCCTTTCACCGGCCGGAGACGATCGCCACGTGTCGAACCGGGCGGGCGGAGCGATTTCTGGCTGCATGTGAAGCGGTCGATATCACCACCCTCGAAGGGCTTCGCCGCTCGGATATCGAGGTGTTTTTCTCCGAGAGCCTCGGCCTCGCTGACCTGCCCGAGCAATGGGTCGATCGGGTGACCGCGTGCGCCAAAGGCCAGCCCGCCTACCTCGAAGAATTGTGCAGGAATCTCATCGACCGCGGCATTTTGCGCCGGCTGTCGATCTCCGATTGGGAGGTCGACCAGGCCGGTCTGCTCAACTATCAGCTGCCGAGGAGCGTGCGCGAATCGTTCCGGCGCCGCTTTAACGAGGTGACCGCCTCCGGCCGCGAGTGTCTGGAGATCTTGACCCTGTTGGGGCGTCGCGTGCTCTGGGAGGATCTGCGGGAGATGATCGTCGCCGGCGGCAACCAGCCGGCCATCGCAGACCGTACTCTCAAGACGCTTCGGTGGCGCCATCTGACCAATATTCAACTGACCATGGCAGGCCGTCACGTCAGCCTCCTCGACGACGCCATCGCCGAGGCGGTCATCGACATGTCCAGCCCGAAGTGGTCGCGCGCGTTGCATCGGCGCATCGGGACCCACCTGGCCAACAATTGGTCTCAGGGTGCCGGGCGGGCGTACGAGGCGGCCACGCATCTTCGCATGGGCGGCCTCGACGGTGAGGCCAGTGCGCTGTTCGAGATCGCCGGTGACGTCGCCTGGCAGGACTCCGACTACGGCCGCGCCCTGGAGACGTTCCGCGCCGCCGCCGACCTGCGCCAGGAGGGCCCCGAGGCGGCCAGCATCTACCTCAAACTGGCCAAGAGTCGGTTGGCCGGCTATGAGCCCGCCGGCTGCGTCGAGGCGCTCGCGCGAGCCGGCGAGATCGCCGAGCGAACCGCTCTCGATTGGCTCATCTATGCCGTCTTCCACTCCGGAGCGGCGATGTCGCTATCGCTCGGTGATCACAAGCGCGCCCAAAAGTGGCTCAACGGATTGCGTGACTACCTGCCGGCGATGAGCCATCAGGCCGACGTCCTCGAGCTCGAGGCGCGGCTCATTTGCCACACCGGCAAGTTGGACGCGGCGGCGGCGAAGCTCGAGGCCTGCATCGACCGCGCTCGCCACTTCGGTCACCTGCAGGTGCTCTCCTCGGGGCTGGTCGCCCGCGGAGACATCTACCACCTGCAGGGCAGCGTCGACGACGCCGCAAAATGTTACGAAGAGGCGCTCGACCTGGCCCGCGAGCTCGACGAGCCGGTGCTCCTGGGGCGCGTATTGTGTCACTACGGCGCCGCGCTTCGCCGGGCCGGCCACGCCAAACGTGCCCTCGAGCACCTGGCCGAGAGCCTCGACATCCTCAGCGATGGCCAACACCCCGACGAGTGGATCGAGGCGCTGCTGCAGATCGCGATGAGCAAGGCGGCCGCCGGCGAACCCGCCGAGGCGCGCCGCTACGCTTCCGACGCGTTGGTCTTTGCCCGCCAATTGGACTCGGCAGTCTTCTTGGCGCGCGGCCGCTTCTTGCTCGCCGAGCTCGAGCTCGGCGACAGCCATACCGCTCAGGCGCCCATCGACGAAATGACCGCTCAACTCGACCGGTTACAACACCTAGAGGCCCATATGTGCCAGCTCGCCGAGCTGACTATCCGGCGCGCGCTGGCCTCGCGACGGGCCAATCGGGCCGACAGCGACGAGTTGCTCGCCGAGGGCATCGAAGCCGCCAGGCGCCTCGGCGCCGAGCTGCTCGTCTCGCAGGCCAACTCCGAGTCATCCTGAACTTCATCTAACTGGAGCGACGCCGTCCCTGGCGTCGAAACGACGGCGAAGACGTCGTCACTCCGAGGAACTTTTTCATGTCCGACGGCAACACACAGACGCGCTTTCGCGTCAATAATCTGGTGCGCTACCTCGACGAAGAGGAGTCGGTGGTGCGAAAACGCGCCGCCGACAAGCTCGGCGTCAAAGAGGACGAGCTCGCTGACTTCGCGCTGATCAAGCGAAGCCTCGACGCCCGCCACAAGCCGCGCTTTATGTATAACGTCGAGGTCGAGCTCGAAGGCGCGCGCACCTTCGGCGACAAGCTGCCCACCAACGTCCAAAAAGCTCCCGAGCCGGGCAAATTCGCCAAGAAGCGCTTCGAGCCGCGCAAAAAGGAGCGCGTGGTCGTCGTCGGCGCCGGCCCGGCGGGGCTATTTTGCGCCCACCGCCTCGCCGAGTGCGGCCTCGAGCCGATCCTCCTGGATCGCGGCCAGCCGGTGGAAGTGCGCGGCCGGCAGGTCTCCAAGCTCATGCATAAGGGCGAGCTCGACCCGGATAGCAATATCTGCTTCGGAGAGGGCGGGGCGGGCACCTGGTCTGACGGCAAGCTGTACACGCGCGTCAACGACGTGCGCGTCAAGCATATCCTGGAGACGATCGTCGAGCTGGGAGGCCCCTCCGACATCCTCGTCGAGAGCAAGCCGCACCTGGGGACGAACCGCCTCGTCGCGTTGTGCAAGGCGTTCCGAAAGCGGCTGACCGAGCTCGGCGTGCAGGTTCGTTTCGGCGCCTTCGTCGAGGAGATCGTCATCGACAAGACCGACGGCGGCAATAGGACCGCCGGCGTGCGCCTTCGCGACGGCGAGCTCATCGACGCCGACCGGGTCATCTTGGCGGTC
Organism: uncultured Bradymonadales bacterium; assembly: GCA_964386725.1. Taxonomy (GTDB): domain Bacteria; phylum Myxococcota_A; class Bradymonadia; order Bradymonadales; family Bradymonadaceae; genus CAYLTX01. Next base: position 22,181 of record CAYLTX010000047.1, read on the forward strand.
GGCCACTCCGCCCACGAGATGTACCGATGGATGGCGGCCAACGAGGTGGCGATGGAGCCCAAGCCCTTCGCGGTGGGCTTTCGCGTCGAGCATCGCCAGCAGCTCATCAACGAGATCCAATACGGCCGCTGGGCTGACGCCGAGGGCCTGCCCACCGCCGATTACCGGCTGGCTACGAACCTCGAAGACGGCGACACCAAGCGCGGCGTCTACAGCTTCTGCATGTGCCCGGGCGGCCAGATCGTGCCGTCGCCGACCGAGCCGGGCGGGGTGTGCATCAACGGGATGAGTCACGCCAGCCGCCGCGGCCACTGGGCGAACTCGGCGCTGGTGGTCAGCGTCGAGCCCGAGGACTTCGGCGCGTTCGGCGACATCGACGGCCTGGACGACTACGGCGGCCTCCTGGCGGGCATGGCCTTCCAGCGCGAGGCCGAGCGGCGTGCCTACGAGCTCGGAGGCGGTGGTTTCATCGCCCCGGCGCAACGTCTGGTCGACTTCAAAGAGGGTACGCCGAGCGAGGATGTTCGCGAGTCGACCTATAAGCCGGGCATCGCCGCCGCCGACCTGAGCGGTTGCTACCCGAGTTTTGTCATCGAGAACCTCCGAAAGGCTCTCGACGACTTCGAGGATAAGATGGACGGCTACTTGACCAACGACGCGATCTTGGTAGGTGTCGAGACACGGACCAGCGCCCCTGTGCGCGTGCTTCGCGATCATGATGATTACCAATCGCCCTCGGTGGCCGGATTCTACCCGACCGGCGAGGGCGCCGGTTACGGCGGCGGCATCGTCAGCGCCGCCCTCGACGGGATTCGCGTCGCCGAGCGCATCTTGGAAGAATTGAGCTAATTGATGAGAGAAATGATGCTACAGCGCTATTTGATCCTGATCGCCACGCTCGTCGCCATCGCTCCCGCCTGCGCCTCGCCCCAACAGGCAGACGACGAGCCGCCGGCGGAGACCACCGTCGGCGAGCCCGACGACGCCGACGAACAGGCCGGAGACGAGCAGCCGACCGACGAACAGCCGTCGGACGAGCAGGCTGACGAGCAGGCTGGAGGCTTCGACGCACGGCTGACCGGCTACGACTACCCGTATGACGTCGAATTCTTCGAGTTCGACGCGCAGCGCTACCGAAACCTCGAGATGGCCTATATGGACGTGAGCCCGTCGGCCGAGGCCGACAACGGCGAGGTCGTCTTATTGCTGCACGGCAAAAACTTCTCGGGAGCTTATTGGGAGTCGACCATCGAGGCGCTCACCGATGAGGGCTTCCGAGTGATCGTGCCCGACCAGATCGGCTTCGGAAAGTCCTCCAAGCCGCGACACTACCAATATACATTTCAGGCGCTGGCCTCTTATACCGACTGGCTTCTCGAGGAAGTCGGCGTCGACGACGTCCACGTCGTCGGCCATTCGATGGGCGGCATGCTCGCCTCTCGCTTCGCGCTGATGTTCCCCGACCAGACCCTGTCACTGACGCTGGTCAACCCCATCGGCCTCGAGGATTGGAAGCGCAAAGTGCCCTACCGTCCGGTGGAGTGGTGGTACGCCAATGAACTCGACAAGACGCCCGAGGGCATCAAGGGCTATATGACCGACAGCTACTTCGACGGTCAGTGGAAGAGCGACTATGACCCGCTGCTCGAGATTCAGGCCGGCTGGACCCAGGGCCCCGACTACGAGCGCATCGCCTGGAACTCGGCGATGCACTACGACATGATTTTCACCCAGCCCGTGCTCTACGAATTCGACCGGATTGAGGCGCCCACGCTGTTGATCATCGGCGCCCGAGACCGCACCGCGCTGGGCAAGGGCCTGGTCTCCGAGGAGGTCCGCGAGACGATGGGCCGATATCCCGAGATCAGCCGCCAGGCCGCCGAGGCCATCCCCAACGCCCGTCTCGAGCTGCTCGACAATATCGGCCACGTCCCTCAATACGAGGCGCCGGCGCGTTACGAGCAGCTTTTGACGGGCTTTTTGAGCGACGATACAGAGCCGGATACCACGGGTGATGACACGGCACCGGTCGAGGGCAGTGGCGAGAATGCTGAATGAGAATTTGCCGGCCGGAACGGACACTTGCTGGCCAGAAAGGACAATGGTAATTCGATCTCCCCGAGACGCGTGCCAATCATGATTCGTGTGTAAGAAGTCGGACCGAGGCACGGCGAGATGATTTTTTCGGCGTCGTAGCCGGCATGCGCAGGCGATGCGGGTAGCATCGTCGAGCACTGACGGCGAAGAGGCCGGTAAAACCAGTCGGCGATGGCGACGGGAGATATTTTTCACACGAATCAATCTAAGGCGAGTGAGAGCGGTATGGCTGAGATGAATAAGAAGTCCAAATCCCATCTGCAAACCGACAAAGACAAGGTCTGGTGGGATTGGTGGAGCGAGAACCCCATCGAGATCGTGCTAGTGATCTTCATCCTGGTGCTCTTCTTTGCGCTGCCTCGCCAGGGCTGCGGCATCACCGAGACGGGCGACCAGGCCCCGCCGACTGCCGTCGAGCAGACAGAATAGCTTTCCCGGCGCACTTTTCCCTCCTGTGCGCCGGTGCAACCCCAACAGCCATATCTCGACCCCCGGAACCCGGTGACCGGAGACCGGCGACCGGCACCCGACGACCGGCACCCGGAAGTCTTCCGCGTGTTTCGTTTGCCGTCACCACCTCTGTTGGCGTAAGATAGCCCAGACGAAAAATTTTCGATTTCTCAATTGATGTGGTTGCCCGAGTGCTGGCCATAGAGAGCCAATCGCGCGCGAAGAAGGTGCGAAGACTTTTGGGGCCGGCCGAGGAGATATCCATAATGCGACAGGTTGGTGCAATGGACAGGTTGAAGAGGGGGATGGTGACGCTGACGATTTTGCTGCTGGGAGCCGCGATGGTTCCAGCTGCGACGTCGACGGCGTTTGCTCAGGATGAACCGAAGAGCCTCGCCGATGAGGAGGACAAAGAGGTCGCCCGCAAAGTGCTCGGGCTGATTCGAAAGGGCAACGCCGCCTACGATAATGAGAATTACGAGGAGGCCTACTCGATCTATGAGGAGGCTTATGATGTCTACCCGGATCCGGCGTTTCTCGTCAGGCTCGGAAAGACGGCCGAGGAGCTTGACCAGCCGAAAGTCGCCATCGGCCACTACGAGGAGTTCATCCGGCTGATGCCCGACGACGAGACCTCCGAGAAACTCTCGGCGCGGCTCGACGAACTCCGTACGCCGGACAAGGTCAAGGTCACCATCAAGAGCAACCCCGAGGGCGCCAACGTCTACCTCGGCGACGAGTCGACCGAGTCGGTCGGTAAGACGCCGCTCGACGTGGAGCTCGAGCCGGGGACTCAGAATGTATCGCTCGAGCTCGACGGCTACCAGCGGGAGACGCGCTCGGTCGAAGTCGCCTCGCCGATGCGTCGGCCGGTCACCTTCGATCTGCAGGCGCAAAGCGTCGCCGACAATAACGATGGATATACTCCCGCCGATGAGGGCGCGTTTGCCGCCGACGTCGTCGGCTGGAGTACGCTCGGTGCGGGCGTAGCCTCCCTGGCCACCAGCGGGGTGTTTTTGGTCCTCAAGAGCTCGGCCGAAGACGACGTCAATAGTTACGACAAGCGCGCCCCCGGTGCGTCGCCCCAAGAACTCGCCGATCTCAAAGACGACGCCAATTCCCATTACGACACAGCCGTCGTCACCGGTATCGCCGGTGGTGTGCTGGTCGCCACTGGCGCCGGCTTCCTCGGCTACCATTACATGACAGACAAGCCCGAAGAGGAGGCGTCGTGGAATATCAACGCCGGATTTGACGCCGAAGCCGCCTGGCTCGGGGTCAACGGACGGTTCTAATGAGAACGGAGCGGGCAGGCGCTTAACGCTGCCCGCTGCGCTGTCGATCCAGTGGCTGCCGCGGAGTTTCGCCAGCTCATGCACTCGAGCTTACAGAGCGCTATCAATCAGCTGCCCGTCCTGCTGCAGGCCGGCCCTCATATCGACATCACGCAAGGCGTCGATCAGGGTGCGGACTGGGGTGGTGCATTCGGTGTAGTCTTTACCGTAGCACTCGTGGCCGGGTTGCTCGTGGGGGGCTTCTTCGCGCTGAGATTTCTGCGCGCGAAATTTGCCTCGTCGGGGTCGTCGGCTCCGCCGGTCAACCTGATGAGCAAGGAAACTCGTCGCCGGGTCAATCGGGCGATGGACCGCGGCGATTTCGAGGCCGCCGGTGACCTACTGGCCAGCGAGGGCGCCCACGAAGACGCCAGCGAAGCCTACGTTCAGGGAGGCGCGTTTTTCAAAGCTGCGCGCAGCTTCCACTCCACGGGCAATCGCGCCCAGGCCATTCACTTCTACAAGCGAGCCGGGGAGTTCGAGCAGGCCGCCAAGTTATACGCTGACGACGGCGAATTTCGCGCGGCGGCTGCAGAATACCTACAGGCCGAGGACCACGCTGCCGCGGCTGCCCAATACGAGAAGGCCGGCGACCACCGCCGCGCTGCCGAAAATTACGAGCGTGTCGGCGAGCTATCCCTCGCCGGGCGCAATTATGAGAAGGCCGACGAGCCGCTCAAGGCCGCCGAGTGCTACGTGAGCTTCTTCGACGAGCGCTTCGCCCAGGCCGACGGCGACCTCGACAAGATCGGTCGGGCGCGCAAGCTCGCCAGGCGCGCCGGGAAGCTCCTTCGCGCCGCTGACGAACCGGCACGTGCCGGCGAGGTGTTCCGGCGCGCCGGTTATCTCGAGGACGCCGCAGGCTCTCTCAGGATCTCCGGGGATTATGGCAGCGCCGCCGAGCTTCTGATGCAGGCCGATCAACCGATGCTGGCTGCCAAAGTGCTCGAGGAGGGCGGCGAGCAACGCCGCGCCTCACAGATGCGCGCCGAGGCGGCCCTGCAGGACGGCGACGAGTCCACCGCCGCCGAGATGTTCGAGTCGGCCGGCGAGGCCGAGCGGGCCGCGCCGCTGTTCGAGAAGCTCGGCCAACCGGGGCGCGCGGCGCCGCTTTATGAAGAGCTCGAAGACTTCGCTAAGGCCGCCAAGCTCTACGAGGCGGTCGAAAAGCACGGGCTTGCTGCGCGCTGCGCCGAGAAGGCCGGCCAACTCGCCCGCGCCGCCGAGCTATATCACGAGGCTGGTGACGTCGACTCCGAGATCCGGCTTCTTCGCGAGCAGGGCGATTATTTCCGCGCCGGCCGACTGCTCTTCGAGCACCGCCGCTTCAAACAGGCCCTCGAGGTCTTGTCGAATATCGACTCCACCGAGCCCATTTACCCGCGCACACTCGAACTCGCCGGCGATATCTATCAGGCGCAGGGGCGCTACGAGAAGGCCTATAGCCGCTACCGATCGGCGCTGGGCAAGCGCGAGGCCGAAGAGGCGACCCTCCACCTGTTCTATAAGATGGCGCGTGCCCTCGAGGAAGAACAAGACCTGAGTGGCGCCATGGAGCACTATAACTCCATCGTCGAGGTCGACGCCCATTACGAAGACGCCAACCTTCGCCTCAAGGGCATCCGCAAACGGATGCGCCGCGGCAGCATGACGGGCACGACCACCAGCGGCATCTTCGCTCCGCCTGACGAGGTCGACGGCACGCTGGCCAGGCGCTACGAGATCATCGAAGAAGTCGCCCGCGGCGGCATGGGGATCGTCTACAAAGCGCGTGACACCGTGCTCGGACGTGTGGTCGCCTTTAAAATCCTGGGCGAGAACCTTCGCGACAACGAGACGGCGGTCAAATACTTCCTGCGCGAGGCACGCGCCGCCGCCGCGCTCTCCCACACCAATATCGTGACCATCTACGACGCCGGAGAGCAGGAAGGCGAGTATTATATGGCCATGGAGTTCGTCGAGGGCACCACCCTCAAGGAGCTCGTGCAGCGAAAGGGAGGATTGGACGAAAAAAAGGTCCGCTACGTCCTCATCCGCTGCTGCCGCGCGCTGCACTACGCGCATTCAAAGGGCGTCATCCACCGCGACATCAAGAGCGGCAATGTCATGCTCACCCGTGACAAAGCGCTCAAGATCATGGACTTCGGGCTGGCGAAATTCCTGCGCGAATACCAGAACAACCACACCCAGCAGGTCGGCACGCCGTTCTATATGTCGCCCGAGCAGATCATCGGCGAGGAGATCGATTTCCGAAGTGACCTCTACGGCCTTGGCTGCACAATCTTCGAGTGTGCCACCGGTAAGGTGCCGTTTTATAAGGGGGATTTGAGCTACCACCACCTGCATACCGAGCCGCCCAGGCCGCGCTCGATGAATCCGAAATTGAGCAAAGAGATGGAGGAGATCATCTTGAAGCTGCTCGAAAAAGACCCCGACAAGCGTTTCCAGTCGGCCAAGCAGGTTCTCGAGGAGTTCGAGGAAGGCTAAACCCGGCTCCCTTCGAAGTCCGCTCGCACCGAAACCCTCCCACCGATCAGCGAAGCTCGCGCATTTTGCGCTTTTTGACCGACGGACGTGCATCCCGTGCGCGTTGGCGCAGCTCTTTGGCGCGTTCCTTCTCGCCTCTTTTGTCCAGGTAATTGGCGTAGCGCATCAGCACGCCTGCGCGCTCCGGGTGCGCCTCGACGAGCTTCTCGTAGGCGGCGCGGGCCCTGTCGTGTGAGTCGAGGCGCGCGTAGATATCGGCCAGCTTCAGCGCGGCGATAACGTGGTCGGGCTGGTCGGCGAGGACCTTTTCGAAGACGCGTCGCGCATTCTTTAGCTGCCCCTTGGACAAATAGATATTGCCAAGCCGCACTGCGATAGCGCTATCGTCGGGGTCGACTTTATAGAGCCACTGGTAGAAGGGAAGGGCGCGCTCGGCTTTGCCGGCGTCGTCCCAAAGCCGGGCAGCGGCCTGCTGTGCCGGGCGCGAGCTGGTCTCGATCTCGACGGCCTGACTGGCCAGCGGGGCCAGATCGGCGGGCAGCACACCCACCGCGCGGCCGGCCTCGATCGCCGACATCAGATCCTCGAAACGGGTTTCGGGAATCGGCTCGTGCTCGGCGGCCTTCTTGAAATGCTCGAACGCCCGGTCGAGCTCGCCGGCCTCGCGGGCCTCTTTGGCAACGCCGCGCTCGAGTTCGGCTTTGAGCAGCGCAGTGAGCTTATCGTCGGCGCGCTCTTCGGCGGTACGCTCGTCTTCTTCGAGCTCGTCGTCGGCCAGCTCGATGAGCGCGCGCGCCTCCGTGAATTGTTTGGCGTCTATCTTGGTGCGTGCATCTTCGAGGTACTTTTCAGCCGCCGGGTGGGGCTCCTTGGAGCGGGTCTCTTTGTCGGAAGAGCAGCTGCTGCATCCGACCGCCGAGATCAGGAGCAAAATGACAAATGCGTGCGCGCCCCGGCGGGCAGCGCGCGCTTCGAATTTTTGTCTCGAGGTCGTATCTTCGAGTGGCACTGAACGAATCTCCGAGAGGTGAAAAGCGTATGAGCGACAAGGATTTGAGTCATATCGACCCATCGGGCCGTGCCACGATGGTCGACGTGGGTGATAAGGATAACACGGACCGGGTGGCCCGCGCTCGTGGCTTTGTCTATATGGCCGACGAGACGCTCGCGGCCATCCGTGAAAGTCGTATAGTGAAGGGCGAGGTGTTGCAAGTGGCTCGCATCGCAGGGATCATGGGTGCCAAGCACACCTCCGAGCTCATCCCAATGTGCCACCTGCTCGCCCTCGACAACGTCTCGGTTGCCTTTAAACCGGCTCCCGACGACGGCGGCATCGCCATCGAGGCGACCGCTCGCTGTCACGGAAAAACCGGCGTCGAGATGGAGGCACTGACCGCCGTCTCGGTGGCCGCGCTGACTGTCTATGATATGTGCAAGGCCATCGATAAGGCGATGCATATCGGCGACATCCACCTGGTCGAGAAGACCGGCGGCAAGTCCGGCCCGTTTCGTCACCCCAATCCCCCGGGACCCAACATCGACGACTTCGATGAGCAGTGAGGCCTGTAGAGGCAACGGCGTCGTTTACGTTTACGATCACGATCACGATCACGATCACGGTCACGCAGTTTGCAGTTGCAGTTCCTGGACCCCTGGACCCCCGGACCCCTGAACCCCTGACCACGACCCCTGACCATTGAAGATTTTCGACGCACAGATTCGAAGCGACGCTTGTAGTGATGCAGATCTGCAGAATTTGCAGTACTTCGAGACCGAGCGGGTGGTGACCACCGCGCACGCGGCGCGCGATTTCGAGCGCGCCGAGGATATCCTGGCCTACTTCGAGGAGTTGACCTCCGAGGAGCTCAATCGGCTCGAGCGTTTCGGGCTGATCGGGCATGTGGCACTGGGCGTACTGCCCACGGCGCGGCCGCGCCGGACCCACTTCGAGGTGTGGCAGGAGTTGCCCAACCTGCTCCAGCAGCCGGACGTGGTCGCGCTCGGCGAGGTCGGCGCCTGGGAAGATACCGACGAGCATTGGGAGTTATTCGAGCGGCAGGTCGACATCGCCAAGCAGGTCGGGCCGATTCCGGTCATCGCGACCCCGCCGAGCGAGCTGCTGGTCAATATGACCTATAAGATGATGCAACATGTCGAGACGCTCGGGGTGCCTCCCGAGCTGGTGCTAATGAATAGACTCGACGAGCGGCTCGTCGAAACGGTCGTACGCGAGGGGTTCGTGGCCGGCGTATCGGTGGGGACGACCAACCTGGAGCCGCGCAAGGCTGCACAGCTACTAGCCGACATGGTCGACAAGCTGGGCAGCGCGCAACGCATCGTGCTCGATAGTTCACTGCGAACAGGGGGGACGGATGTGTTGGGTATACCCAAGACCGTCGTGGCCCTCCAGGACTTGGGTGTCGACACGCTCACCATCGAGCGATTGGCCTATGGTAACGCCAAGGCCCTGTTTTTGAGGCAGGACCATTAGGCGGGACGATTCAGAACGACCGACACCACCCCAACATCTTGAGGGATGACCAGCCGTGCCCATATTTTTTAGCAGGGTGGCGTTGTGCTTGGGGCAGCAGCTCGCAACAGGTGATTTGGCTGATGCACGAGGCGCATGGGAAATGATTGCGCTGGAAATCTTGCCGGAGAGCGACTGATGTATCGCTTTTTTGAGCTTTTCCGACACGACAATTCATTGGGAAGCCCAACGAAGGAGTTGCCGTGGCAGTATCCGTACGGCCTCCTCGAGAAGATTTGGCTGGGGTTTTGGGCGCTTATCGCGACGGCCGGCCTGGTCTTTTATAACCACATGGTCAACGCCCAGGAAGTGCTGTGGGTCAGTGCGGGCATGATCGCCTTGGTGTTGGTGGTCCCCCAACTCACTATCCGAATCGGGCAAAATGCCGTCCACCTCGGGCGCATCGCGCTGTCGATCATCTCGTCGTGGGCGGCCTATCAGCGCAGCGCCCAGTTCATCGCCAGCTTCCGCACCACCAGCTACGAAGCCGAGATGATGATCGCCGATAAGTTTCTCTTCGGGGGCAATCCTTCGGAGTGGACCGAGGCGCTGATCAACCCGGTGCTCACCGAGTATCTCCAGATCATCTATATGGCCTACTTCCCGATGATGCTCCTCGTCGGCCTCGGGCTGCTGGCCCGCGGGAAACAGCGCTCTTTTTACGTCTATTTGCTGGCGATGAACCTGGCGTTTATCAGCTGCCACGTCTTTTATTTTCTGGTCCCGGTGCGTTCGCCATTTCTCATCGCCGACAGCGCGGAGTTGGGGGCGCTGATCAGCTATTCGGTGCCGTTGGAGGGGCTATGGTTCACCGAGGGGATGCGCCAGCGCCTGCTCGACGCCACGATCATGCGCTACGACTGCTTTCCGAGCGGCCATACGATGCACAGTATTTTGGTGATTTATTTCGGCTGGAGGACGCACCGCGCGGTGCGCGCACTTTTGTTGGTGATCGGGATGTCGATCATCTTCTCGACGATCTACCTGCGCTATCACTATGCGATCGATCTGGTGGCGGGAGGTGGGTTTGCGGTGCTCTGGATCTGGGCCAGCCACAGGCTCGCCCTGATGTCCTGGGCTACCGATCCGGCCCCGCAGCCGGCGTTCGGCCAGCGGGTGCTCTCCGTGCTCCAGCAGTGGCCGGATAACCGCTCAGACTAAAAGGTATCTACAGGAAACGGCCGCATCCGGCAGGAGCAGCCGGTTGGTCGAGGACCTCACGCTCGACGAGGTCGTCGCACGTATCGGTGTTGACCGCGTCTTCGCATTCCTCGAGTTCGTCGAAGGGGTCTTGGAGGACGCGAGCCTGACGCTTACAACGTTCAGTCAAAACGTCCTCGCACTCCGAGGTCGACGCCGCCTCGCCGTCGGTGAGGTCGCACAACTGGGCGCCGCTGACCCCGTCGACCTCTCCCGCACAACTGAAGCAATTGGTGCAGTGATCGGTCGCGGCCGTGCTACAGGCGTCGTCGATGGTGGTCAGACAACCACTCGCGAACATGATCGCGGCGACGAAAAAGGCGAATGCGATAGATTTTGCAGAGCGCTCGAGCATGGCCGGTTTGCCAGGGGTGAATTCAAAGATCACTTCGGCGGGCGAACCTACCGTATTCGGGCCCATTTGAAAACGCCTGCGCGCGCCGACGTCCATTGGATGGTCGCTAGCGGGGCTTGCTAGAGGGAGCCCGCCTGACGATCCAAGTCGGCAGGCTCGGATGACAAAGGCGCGCCATCGTGAAAGAGTGCCGCCGATCGACGCACACCCAGACACCCGCCTACGGATAGACAAGTGGACAAGAACGATACCCCAGGGGAGCTAGTTCGCCGCTATGAGCGGCACGCCAAAAAACGCTTCGGACAGCACTTTTTGGACGATCCCTCGATCCTCGAGGCGATCGCCGACGCGGCCGATGTCGAAGAGGGCGATCGCGTCCTCGAGATCGGGCCGGGTTGCGGCACGCTCACGGTGACGTTGCTCAGGCGCGGCGCCATGGTCACTGCCGTCGAACTCGACCGAGATCTGGCCGCTTTCCTACGCGACGAACTCGTCCCCGGCCGCGACCTCGAGCTCGTCGAGGGCGACGTCCTCGACGTGGACCTCGACGCGCTGGTCGACGAGGAGCACGCGCCGTGGAAATGTGCCGCGAACCTTCCGTATAACGTGGCGACCGAGGTCTTTTTTCGGCTGGCTGATGTGATGGATCGGTTCTCGGCGCTGGCGCTGATGTTCCAGCGCGAGGTCGCCAAGCGATTCGTCGCCCGGGTCGGAGACGACGATTATGGAGTGCTGTCGCTGATGAGCCAACTCTACGCCGATTCGAAGATCGTCATGCGGCTGCCGCCGGGGGCGTTTCGGCCGCCTCCGCGCGTTCACAGCGCCGTGGTGCGCTTTGATCCGATTCCCGGCACGCGCATTCCGGATGAGGAGCTGCGCGGCGTCTACCGCCACGTGGTGCGCCAGGCGTTTCAGACCCGCCGCAAGACGCTGCCGAACGCGCTGAAGTCGACCGGCGTCGACAAATCGCGGCTCAAAGAGGCCATCGCCGCGGTCGGTCTCGACCTGCGCGTGCGCCCCGAGCGCGTCTCCTTCGACCAATTCGTGGCGCTCGCCACGGAGCTTCAGTCGGATCTTGTTGGGTGAACGTCACTCGGCTGAACGTCAGTCGGCTGAACGTCAGTCGGCTGAACGTCAGGCGTGCGGAGTCCGGTGGAGGGCAGGTCGACGGCGTCGGCCACTCGGCGCGCCTCGACCTCGTAGGGGATGGCCATATACGCGTTTCGATCGCCCAAGCCCCGCGTCAGGCCGAGCGTATAGTCGCGAAGGTAGCGCCACAAAAAGGGCACCGTGCCGTCGCGCATAAATTGGACGACGTGGGCGACCTCGTGGGCGAGTAGGTCGAGCGGAATATTGCCGTCGTCGGCGAAGAATTCGCGGCGGATGAATATCTGGTTGCCCAGAGTGATGCCGCTGGCGCGGGTTTTGAGCGCCGCATAGGCCACGCCACTGCGTAGATCACAGATCTCGGCCAATAGCGGCGTGCGCCGAATCAGCACACAGTCACGCACGGCTTGCCGGCATATTGGTGCCCCAGCGATCTGCGCCGAGTCCAATGCCTGCAGGATCGCGCTTTCCTCAACTTCGGTCAGCCGTCGCTCGAGCGTCATCGTCGCCTGCGAAACCAGGTTCCCGCGAAAAAGACCAGAATGAACATGATGGGGGGTAGTATAGCCGAGCCGCCCATCCCCGTCACGGAGCACGATGAACCGGGTTGCTCCTCGTCCTCTCCCCATTGGAAATTTTCACGCCCGCCGTCGTGATTCAATGAATCATCCTCCGGCTCGCCGCACCGCGAGCCATAGTCGTCGGTCGTATACTGGGCGCAAATCCCGTTGATGTCGTCGCGGTGGAGGGTGCGCTTTTTAGTCTCGCCGAGTTCGGCCCCGCCGAACATCGTCGCCTGGCGCACCTCGGTGTGGCCGAGCCCGATGAAATGGCCCACCTCGTGGGTGAGGGTGTTTTGGAGGTCAGCCTCGCCCGGTCGAGGGGTCTCCCGGCTCGAGTAGGTGTAGAATTGGTTATTTACCTCGATATCGGCGTCCTGAATGGCCCCGGTTCGGGTGTGGTAATTGACGATGGTCGAGGCAAACGTCGTCGAGCTGGTCGCCGGCCAACCTTCTTCGATGAAGGTCACCGTATTACGCCGCTCACCGGGCTGCTCGTCGTCGAGGTTGGTCAGGCCTCCGTAGATGAGGCTCAGGCCGCTGCACTCGGCCTCGTTCCACGCTCCGAAGGAGTCCTCGACCACAGCCTGGAGCTGTGCTCCAGCCTTGCCTTCTGCGTCGCGCTCGAAGTCTGGGGAGCCGCGCTCGTCCAGGTAAAACAGCACACAGCTGTGGTCCCAAGCGATCGGGGCGGGGCGTTGATCGCCCTGACAGGGCTGGGGGCCGTCGTGACGGTCACAAGTCTGGTTTTGCTCGTAAGCCGACGCAGGCACTGCGAGCAGGGGTGTGGCGCCGAGCGCCAGGATGAGAGCGATAAGATACTGCGAGTATGTCATACGGCCGTACTGCTGAGGTGCGCTGGTCGGAACGTCACGGGCGCGGCATCTTCCACCCCATGCCACATCATGAGTACAAAGGCTGGGGTGGGGAGGAAATTCCCAATATGTAATTGTAATTATAAACTAGGCGGGATGCATATAAAAATGCGCGACGTGTTTTTAACACGCCGCGCATCGAAGTTATCGCAAATGTCGACCAGGGTCGAGCGGGAATTCGTTAAGGATATCAGCAACATAGCTGTGTCAGTCGTCACGCCTGGCCAATCGGAGGCCGAGTAGGGCGATGAGAGCCAGCGCCGGTGTGACGGGAGCGCTGTCACCGACGGCCGAACAGGTGGACCCGTCGCTCTGCCGGAGATCGCCCACATCATCGGGTATATCGCCCTCGCATTGCGCCCGGGAACTCTCGCTGGTCGGATAGGTGTGGCAGATTCCGCGGATATCGTCGGGATGCAGGGTTCTCTTCTCGGTCTCCCCGACCGGCGCGGTGCTAAACATCGTCGCGTCGCGCTCGTCGGTATGATCCAGGCCGATGAAGTGGCCGACCTCGTGGGTCATCGTATTGCGCAGATCGACGTGGTTCGGTTGAGGTTCGGGGCTGGCCGAGTAGTCGTAGAACTCGGTGTTGACCTCGATGTCGGCGTCGACGATGACGCCGCTTTTGGGATTGAAGGTCACGCTGGTCAGCGCAAAGGCGCGCGAGCTGGCTACTTGCCCCCAGCCGTCGTCACGCCAGGCGACCAGGTTCGTATTCTCCGAGTCGGAGTCAAAGCCGGTGTCGTTACTGCTGGTCAGCCCGCCGTCGAGGAGGGTCATGTCGCTACATTCGACGGCATTCCAGGCCCCGAATGAGGCGCGCACCGCCCGGCGCAGCTCCTCGAGGTTGCTCAGCTCGTCGGAGCTTCCGGTAAAGTTCTCGCTGCCATCCTCATTCATCTTGTAGGTGGCACAGCGTGTGTTCCAATGCACCGGCAGCGCCGCCTCCCCGGGCTCACAGGCGTAAAGGCCTGTCTCGGTGCATGTCATCGTCTGCTGGAACCCGACGGCTGTCGGTGCCCCCCACAGCCAGATCGAGAGCCCAGCTAGCAAGCTCATCCCCCAAATTTTCGCCTTCATTCAGTCCCCCTGATCGCGAATGACATCGCGGACCTGCTGTTTAAAGACATCGAGTGGTACGACGCGCTCGTACAGATCGGCCGGCTTGGCCGGTTGATACTCCCCGTTTTGCTGCTGTGCAGCCTGACGGCTGGCCTCCCCGGCGCCGACGGCGTCATCGAGGTTGGGGTCGAGCGGTTCGATCAACGCCAGATCCCCCAGATGCGGCACCACATATTTGGTGGCGTTATCCGGGCCGAGGGCGATTTGAAACTTGCCCTGCGACATGCCGGTGACCACCGGCTGGGCGTCGACTTTAGGTTTCTCCAGAAATACGACCACCCGCTCGCCGTCCTGGAAGTGCGGTACCCCGGGCACCCACGTGGACAGCTCGTCGGTGCGCCCGCCGATATGCTTGATGGTCACCGTCTTGTCGGTGGCCACGCCCTTGAGGCCGTCGACGACCTTGATCTCGGTGTAGGTATAGACCTTGCCCTGCTCGACCTTACTCTGGACGCTGACGACCTCGCCGTCGACGATCTGGTCGGAGTTGGCCACCAAGCTCTGCAAATCGAGCTTGAGCACCGTCGACGCCGACGCGCTGGCAGCCAGCGCGAGCATCAGTAGAGCTCCCACCAGGCTGAATACGAGGCGAGGGCGGGCGAGCTTGGCAACAGTATCGGTGGTGGGAAGAATACTCATCGGGTTCACTCCTGTGGTCTCAGCTCGGACGGTCTCGTCATTACAGTTCAACGGGACGTCTCTTTCAAATAGTCCAACATGCGATACTGCAGCTCGACAGCGTCTCTATTGTCATCGGTTGGCTTCGTCGTCTCGCCACTTCCTAGCGTGCGATTGCGCCAGAAGCCGTCCTGGATAAAGACAATCAGCTCGCCGTCCCCGATCGCCTTTCGGCGGGCGATATCGACAGTCAAACCCCCGTTTGCTCGGGCAGTGATAAGTGGGTCTCCCCACTCTGAAGCTATCTCCAGCAGGTACATCGACAACCCCGACGGGGGATTTTCCCGGTCGCGAGGGTACGCGCCGACTTGGAGATCGTGGACCGGTAGACGCTCTGAATCGAGCGTCAGCGGCCCCTCGACGCGCTCGACGTCGAGATCTTGGAGGGCTGGCTGGTCGTCCTCGAAGATTCGATAAGTTTGCCCGCCTGCGTCGAGTGTGAAATCGGGGGCGAATTCCACCAAGAGTTTCTCGGTGGCCGGCGAAATATCGTCGGCCTCGAAACTCAGCACGACCGTCTTTCCGTCGGCGAAGAATTGTTCGACGCGTGCGAGCTCGTCGTCGCCGAATTCGATGTCGGGTCGCACCAGCCACAATACGTCGTCGCGGGTATCGACGCCCATCCGGCCGCGGCCGGTGACCTCGTGGTCTCGGTTGAAGTTGACGAAGAAGACGTAATAGCCGTCGTCACCTTTGCGCCCGACGCTAAATTCGTTGTGGATGAGCTCGAGGCCGATATTGAGCCCCGGCGGGCGCCCCGTGCGCAGCAGAGAGGCGTCTTCTTGTCCGGCCAACCACTGGAAGATATTCATCACCAGCTCGAAGTTGTTGCCGAAGTGCAGCCAGGCGTCGCCGAACATATTCTGGTCGCCGACGATCGCCACACGTCCTTGGCCGTATTCACGCGCGGCGAATACCGGCAGCGGGCCCTTGGGCTCGACTTCCTCGTCGCCGTCGTGCTTCCAATTGCCGTAAAAGCCGGTCGACTCGTCCTCGTCCCAGTAGTCGCCGTAGCTATCCTCGCTGGTAAATCCGAGCCCGTAGTCGGTCAGCAGCGGCGCGCCGGTCTGCAGGCTGATCATGTCGACGCCTCGGGTCAGGAAGTGCCGAGCGAAGTCGAAGACCATCACCCAGGCCCCGCCGGCCACCGAGTGCTCCCGGCTCCCTTCGACGACGGTGTGAAAGCCGATCTCGATGTCCATCGGGGCGAGCAGCGGGTTGAGGCGCTCGGCATGTCGATACACATTGGTATGATCGCTGATCACGAAGAGCCCGCCGCCGTCGCGCACCCACTCCTGGATACTTCTGCGCTCCTCGGCGCTGAAATCAGGCCGGTTGGCGTCGAGCAGGTTGATAAATAAGACGTCGAAGCCCGCGAGCCGCTCTTTCGACAGGGGCATCGTGCGGATCGAGCGCGTCTTATAGCCGTTATTCTCGAGGTGTTCGAAGGTCCGATAGAACCCGAAGACGCCCTGGTAGCTATAATTGCCCTTCTCGAGCCGGTAGTCTTCGTGGTTCTGCTTTCTGGAGTGGTACAGATCGACCAGAATCCACGGGCCCTCGCCCAGCGGAGGGTGGAAGGTCTCTTCGTCCTCGAATGGGCTGCAGGACAGGATGCCTGTCACGAGCATCGCGCACGCCAAGCCGGCTGCGAGCGCACGAATCCAACGGGGAAAAGCGTACTTCATATAAGAGCTCGGCCTGCACGCCGGTGAGGCGAGTTGTGGGAGAAGCTAATCGCCAGCGAGGCTGGTTGCATTAGACGCTGATTGCTCGACAGGCTATTTGAGCACCTTGCCGATGGTGTCTTTGGCGCGGGCGAGGGTGACGCCCTCGAGCATCTTGCGGACCTTGTCGTCCTCGGCGACCAGCTCGAGCAGAGTGGGGCGGTCGAGGACGACCAGCTTGACGCGATCGTTCTTGGCCTCGACGGTCGCCGTTGCCTTCTTTCCGCTCAGCAGGGAGACCTCGCCGAAGTAGGCGCCGGCCCCGAGCGTTTTGAGCTCGACTTCGCGCCCGTCCGCGGTGGTGGATACCCGCACCTTGCCGCGTACCACGATGTACAGCGACTTGGTCTGTGTGCCCTCCTCGATGACCGCTTCGCCCTTCTCGAGGTCGATGAGCGAGGCTGTGTCGACGAGGCGGGTCTTCCAGCTCGCGTCGAGGTGCTTGAATAGGGGCGAATCTTGGATGGTCTCTTCGATGGGGTGATTCATATCTACACTATTTGGCTGGCACGAGGATGCAAAAACGCGTCGGGCAATCAGCTCCCGGCGCCCAGGCGACGAGAGGCTACTTCGAGGCCAGTGTAATGAATAGGGGGGCGAGGGTCTAGCGCGCCGTGCCATTGATCGTCAGACGAAGCTGGAGCCGGTCACGTGAAAAATTTGGGACCCTCGGGGCCTCATGGTATTGATATGTGCGATAGGCACGGTGTGTCACCGTGCATCCACGGATGGATGTAATTGAGACAGGAGAAGCTCATGGAAGAGGGGCGCAAGCAGGACCGGGTCGGTTGTGACATCATTTTGAACAAGGTGGAGGCCGGTCATACAAATATTTGCCGAGCGACCAATATCTCGCTGGGCGGCATGCAATTTGTGCGTTTGATCGAGCCGCAAAAATGCGCCTCGGACGCCAAGATTCGCCTGCAATTCGAATTACCCGGCCAGGAAGAGCCGATCTGGGTGGGCGCTGAGCGCGTGTACGACGACGGCAAATGCGTGGGAGTGCGCTTCGTCAACATCTCGCATCATCACTTCGTGTTGTTGCGCGAGTGGCTGCGCGAGCGCTCCATCCAATACGTTGCCGAATTCGCCATGAACTGATCGAGTTGATTGTCGAATGATTGGTGAATGAATAGCTAT
>CAYLTX010000048.1:0-39824 GCA_964386725.1 uncultured Bradymonadales bacterium
CGAAGGGCTGGTGGTCGCCGAGACCGCCGACGCCGTGCTGGTCGCCCCCCGGGCGGTCACCCACCGACCGCAACACCAGATCCGCCTCGCCGCTGCCGACCGTAAACACCTCGACGTCGCTATTGCCGAAGAGGCTATTGGCGAAGGTTCGGCTCGTCTCCAGGTGGTCGACGCGGTCGAAGAGCACGGTCGTGCGCCGAGAATAGACCAGCCCGAGTTGGCTGAGGATGCGAAAGCCCTCGATGCGGTAGCGCGCGCGGCGATAGAGCAAGTAGATCCAGGGGACGCTGACCACGAGCAGCGGCGCGCCGATGATGGTGCGCAGCACGCGGCCGGTGTGGCGGGCGGCTTCGGTGCCGGCGTGGGGCCGCAAGTCGGCCAGCCGACGCTCGTCGAGGCCGTCGGGCCGGTCGAGCAGGCGTGTGTCGAGGCCGTCGTGCACGGCGAGCGGCTCGGGCAGGTGGCCGACGCGGATTTGGAAGCCGCCGCCGGTCACTAACGTCAGCCGGCCCTGCCCGCCGGCCGGGTATAGCAGGCTCTCGACGACCTTGATGTCTCGGTAGGCGGCCAGGTGGCGGAATCGACGCACCAGACCACCGGTGACCTCGACGTAGTCACCGAGCAATTGGCCGCGGAGTCGGCGGTGGTAGAGGTCGCGCCACAATAGGTAGCCGACGGCGCCGACACCGGTGACTCCGACGATCGCCGCGCTGATCTGGGCGACGTCGAAGGCGAGGTTCGCCGCGATGGCCAGCCCCCACACGCCGACGAGCGCGCCGACAAACGGCGCACCGGCCCTGAGGGCGTCGAGCGGCGAGCATTTGGGCTCCAATTGCTCGGGCAGGGAGCCGCGGCTGCTCGCGGCAAAGCCGCCTCCATTGAGGCCGAGCGCGCGCCGCATCGCCTCGATCAGATGCTCCTCGGCGGCGATATGCGCGAAGTCGATCGAGTCGCCAGATCCGATGGACCGGAAGCGCACCGTCGCCGTGCCCATGATCGCGTCGAGCGGGTTTCGCAGCACCGACATCGAGGTGATCTGGTCGACCTTGAAGCGGGTCTCGTGGCTGGACAAAAAATCGAAGGTCTCGCCGACGCGCCGGTCGTCGAAGCTATATTCGGTGCGCACCGCCCGGATGACCCGCTGGGTGATGCCGATGAGGGCGACCACCCCGAAGATGAGCGCGCCGATGACAAAGAGGATGGAGACGCTGGCGATGGCCAGTGAGCCGATCTCGAAGGTGCCGCCGAAGGCGATGATCGCCAGCGGCGCGGCCAGCAGCAGCAAGGCGGCCGGGATGGCGCCGAGCGCGCCGCTCAGAGCCGCGCGCATCGGCACCGGCTTGAGCCGGCGAGTCGGTCGGGCGTGCTCCTCAGGTTGGTCTGCAGACGACGGCGCTCGCTCGCCGACCGGCCCCGGCCCTGGCCGCTGCGTGCCCTCGAGCAGGCCGTCGAGCGCCGAGGCGAACGCCGCGCCGTTGGGCATGCTCTGGAAGACGATCTTCGAGCCGGCGCCGCGCGCGCTCAGCCGCACGTCGGTCAGCCCGAGCACACGCTTGTAGATGGGCCGCGAGACTTTGGTATCGGCGAGGTTTTCCAGCGGGATGAATCGGCGCGTCTCGTTGAAGAAGCCGTCGTAGTAGTCGATGACGTCGTCGAAGAGGGTGTAGGTGCGACGCAGCAAGTCGACGAACATCAGGCCGGCCATGCCCAGCAGCGCCAGGGCTCCGCCACCGCCGAGCACCAAGAAGCCCTGTCTGGCCCGCTCGAGCGCCTGCCTGCCCAGCGGCGCGCCCTCGAAGGCGGCGTAATTGGCCCGAACGAGGTCCCAGATGGTCGCGCCGGACTCACCGGCGAAGACCGTCCACAGGTCCAGGATGCCCGAAAAGGCGAAGCCGACGATAACGGAAACGAACGCCAAGCCGGCCGCCGCCAGGTCGACTAACGCGCCGAGCACGCCGGGCTCCTCGCGGCGCACCTGCACGTCGCGGCGCATCGAAAAACCGCGCTCGCGCATCAACTCGGCGATGCGCTCGTAGACTACTTTCGGCCCCTCGATATAGGCCATCCGCGCATTCTGGGCGCTGCTCCCGGCCTCCTGCGCGGTGATATGGCCGACGTCGTAGAATCGCCGCAGGAAAAACGGGCTCTTCCACTCGACCAGCGTGATATTCTCGAGCTCCAACTCGAGGGTGCGCTCGCTAAGAAACGACCCCGTGCGCACCACCAGCCCGCCCGGGCCGAGTCGGTATGCGGTCTTGCGGTAGCGCACGATCCGCTCGATCAGGACGCCCAGCGGAAAGAGGCCAATCAACGCCGGAATGGCCAGCGCGAACTGCCCCAGAAAGCCCTCCAGCGGCGGCCAGAAGAAATAGACCACCGCCACCACGATAACCACGGGGATGCACGCATACAGCGCCGGCCGCAATACGAACGGTCGCCACATCGGCCGAATACTTGATTCAGTCGTCTCGCCCATAGTCACCACTATGCCGTCAATTCAACGAGACACGAAGACCTTTCCCCAAGCCTCAAGCCCGCCGTTCCCCAAGCCCCAAGCCCGCCGTTCCCCAAGCCTGCCGTTACTCTCCAGCACCGCTCTCGGCAGCAGACTTCGCCAGCCGGCGGTCCAGCCAGAACGTACCGCCGGGCACCAGCGACGCCAGGAAGGCGACCGCGCTGAACCCCAGCGACCAGCCCTCGGCCCGCGCGGCCATTGCGCCGACCACGACGTACAGGATGAAAAGCACGCCGTGGACCCAGCCCACGACTTTGACCGGCATGGGCATATCGGCCATATATTTGAGGGGCATGGCGATGCCGAGCAGCACCAGAAATGAGACACCCTCGGCCAGGGCGATGTGGCGAAATTTCTCGAGCGACGACGACATATGGGCTCTCTAGGCGACGGCTTTAGATAACAGAAGATGCACTGACATTGAGTCTGTTAGGAGGCTTCGCCCTCCGGGTCAAGACAACGCTGACGCGCCATCTTCGCATTCCCACTCGCCATGCCTCCCGCCGTGCCCGCCCCATGCTAGCCCGACAAAACGCAAATGTTTCGCTTGTGTGATGACAATATGCTTATTACAAAAAAAGTACCGGGCCTTTCGCGACAATTTGATCCAATCCTCTGGGAACCAGCGGTACACCATGAAGTCAGTGCAGTATGATGACGCCATTTACGAAGTCCAAAACCACGAATCGGTGCTCGACGCGCTCTTGCGCGGCGGTGCCGACATCAACTTTTCTTGCCGAAAGGGGTCGTGCCAGACCTGTCTGGTGCGCGCCGTCGAGGGCGACCCGGGCGCCGACGCCCAACGCGGCCTTCGCGAGGAGCTGGTCGACTCCGCGCATTTCATGCCGTGTGTATGCCACCCCGACGAGGACCTGGTGATCGCGCCGCCGGACCTGTCGCAGCTGTATATGACCGCGATGCTCACCGAAAAAGAGCAGCTCTCCGAGACGGTGACCCGGCTTCGCATCGTGCCGGCCCGTGACCTGGGTTGGATTCCCGGCCAATACGTCAATATCCGCCGCGAGGACGGGCTGACGCGCAGCTATTCGATCGCCAGCATCGCCGAGATCGATTATTTCTTGGAGGTACACGTACGCCGCGTCGAAGACGGTCAGATGAGCCGCTGGATCCACGACGAGCTCGAGCCCGGAGCGTTTTTCGAGGTCCAGGGACCGCTGGGCGCGTGCACCTATAAGGAAGAGTTCGCCGGCCGGCCGCTGATCCTGGTGGCCACGGGGACGGGCATCGCGCCGCTATACGGCGTCGCCCGAGACGCGCTTCGTCACGGCCACGACGGGCCGATTCGGGTGTACCACGGTGGGCGGACGATGGCAGATCTCTACCTGCACGCCGAACTCGAAGAGCTCGCTGAAGAGCACGAAGACTTCGAGTACGTCCCGTGTCTGTCCGGCGACGACGTCCCGGAGGGGATCTTCGCCGGCCGAGTGACCGACCGCGTCTTCAAAGAAGACCATCCCGACGCCGCCGGCCACGTGCTGTACTTATGCGGCAACCCCGACATGGTCTACGACGCGCGCTACCACGCCATCGGCGCCGGCGTGTCGCGCTCGGATATCCTCGCCGATCCCTTCGAGTCGGCCTATCCGTATATGCCCGACGACGACGCCAAGCTCGAGGCGGTCGCCCCCGATCCGGAGCTGTGGGAGGCGCTCGACTACGGCAAAGGGCTTCGCGAGATCTTGCAGGAGCTCTACGACCACACCTTCGAGGACCCGCGGCTGGGGCCCTTCTTTCACAACGTGACCAAGGAACGGGCGATCTCAAAGCAATACGCCTTTTTGGCCGAGGTCTTCTCCGGCGAGGATAATTATTTCGGGCTCAACCCGTTCAACGCCCACCACTGGATGATCATCTCCGACGATCTCTTCGACTATCGGGAGAATCTCTTCGAGCGATGCGTGCGCAATTACGGGCTGCCCGAGCACCTGGTGCGCCGGTGGATGGCTTTTCAGGAGTTGTTCCGCCGCGAGATGGTCAAGTCGAGCCAGCGCGGCCTGATCATGGACGGAGTCGAGCACAAAAAGGAGGGCTTTAGCGTCGAGGAGATCTCCATCGGCACGGTCTGCGACGGCTGCAGCGGCGCGATCGAGGCCGGCTCCCAGGTGCGCATGCACAAGCGCACCGGTAAATTATTCTGCGAGCATTGCAGCGCCCGCGACGCGACCAACGCGGTCGGCGCGTCGATCTGAGTGATGCGCGCCCCGACGAGGTCAGCCCGTGGTTTTGGCGAGCCGACGGGCGGCCTCGACGAAGTCGGCCATGCTGCGCACGTTCGGTGCGCCGTACAGTCGCGCGATCCCCCGGTGCAGGTGCAGATGCAGGGCGCGGCCGACCGCCTCCGGGGTGAGCGCGACGCCGTCTCGGCGACAGCGCACCAGCAGCATCGCGCGGTAGACGTCGGTGTCGGCCCCGGCGAAGGTCTGCCAGCTCATCTCCACCGAGCTGGGTGTCTCCAGATCGACCTGCGGCGGCGGGTTCGGGTCGGCCAATGAGACACATAGCGCCCATCGACACAGGTGATTCCACTGGCTCATGCCAGTTCGCCGCTTCAACACGATCAGCTCTCGGCGGCCCCGCTCGGTGATATGAATGCGCTCGCTCAGCATGGTTCGAAATATCCTGGCTCGATGTGAGTCGCCTGGGCGTCGGGCTCGAAGTCGAGCCGGTAACAGCGGCTGATCGAGGGCTCGAGCAGCTCGAGGTAATCGCCGACCAGCTCCTCGTCGGTCGACAACAAGATGACCTGATGGCCGGCGTTGGGAAAATACTCGGTGACCAAACGCTTGCGGTGCTCGCTGTCCAACCGGCCCAGCGGCGTGTCGATGATCGTGGGCAGCAGGCGCTGTGAGTTCTTGGCCAACCCCCACAACATGCTGATGCTGAGCACCTGGCGCTCCCCGGCTGACAGCGCATCCGGCGAGAACCGCTTGCCGGCGCGGTCGACCAGCACCAACTCGAAGGACTCCGGATCGATGTGCAGGTCGGCGACCAAGTCGTCTTTGCGAGCCAGACGCCTGAAGACGTTGACCACCTGGCGCTCGAGTTTGACCAAGTTGCGCTCCAAGATGGTGTCGCGAAATTGGGAGAGGCCGGCTTTGAGCCGGTTGCTGAAGATGAGCACGCGCGCGGAGTCCTCGGCCTCGAATTTGGAGGCGACGCGGTCGCGCAGCAGACTGTCGAGGCGCTTTTCTTTTTGTTCGATAGCGCCGACGAGTTGTTGGCGATCGGCCTCGAGTTGGCGCACCGTCAGTTCGCCGCGGTCCAGGCGTGTTTTGGCGGATTGCCGCTTCTCGAAGATGTCTCTGATGGCCGCTTCGTCCGGCACGCGAGACAGCCGCTTCTCTAGCTTGTCGGCGCGCTGCTCTTGGGTCGCGCGCTCGGCCAAGAGCGCGTCGATCTGTCGGCGCGCCCGGGGCAGCGAGTGGTCGACCAGGTTGCAAAGCGCGGCGGCCACCGGCGGTCCGGCGTCCAAGAAGGGCTCGACGGGGGCGTTGGCCCGCTCGCGGGCCTGCATATCCTCGCGCAGAAAGCCCTCGACCTCATCGATCGACGCCTCGTCGACGCCGCGCTCGTCGAGGTATTCGACGAGGCGCCGGTCTCGTCTGTCCAGGGTGTCGCGCACCAGCAGGTGGCGATTATAGGCGACCTCGGCCTCTGCCTGATCACAGGCTGCTTCGAGCAACTCGTCGACCAGCTCCAGCGGGCCCAAACGAGTGCCCTGGGCGCGAAGCTCATCTTCATTGCGCCGGCGGGCCTCCTCGACCTCATCGAGCTCGGCCTCGGTATGGGTGCGACTCTCGTATTCGTCGCCGCCTTGTCGGCGGTATTGGGCGTCGACCTTGTCGAAGAAGGTGCGCAGTTGGGCGGCCGATCGCCGGGCCTGCTCGAGCTGGCCGCTGACCTCGGCGAGCTCTTCGCGGGCGCTGTCCAAGGCGCGCTGGGCCTCGCGCAGCTGGTCATCGTCGTGCTCGGCGCCGAAGCTGTGGCGGGTCTTGCGCTCGACGACTTTCAGGTCGTCGGCGAGCTGGTCGACCAGCCCCAGGCCCATCAGGTGAGTCATCGCCGTGGTCAACAAAGTGGCCGTCTCGGCGCTCTCGGTGAATCGGCGCACACGCTCACCGTCGAAGAAGAACAGCTCGGAGAGCGCCAGCGGCATGATCTGCTCGAACTCGGCCGCCCATCCGTCGCCGGCGCCCTCGTCGAGTTCACCGTCGCGGAAGACCTGCAACTTCTCGTAGACCTTGTCGCCCATAGCCGCCCACCTGCGCACCAGGCGAATCTGCTCGGCGCGGCCCAGCGAGTGGTGGGTGAACTCCAGCTCGATGCTCGCCCCCTCCATGGGGTTGGCTTCCCGGTGAATCGCGTCGCGAAGATAGCCGTCGTAGGTGCTCTGGTCGCGCTCGGCGAGCTGGGCCCGCTTGCCGTACAGGACCAGCCGGAAGGCATCCAGGAGGGTCGTCTTGCCAGCGCCGTTGAGTCCTCCGACGAGCACGACCGGCTTGTCTGCAGCGGCCGGCTCGAGATCCAGCTCGTGGCGGCCGGCGTAGACGCCGAAATTTTCGAGGACGAGTCGTTTGAGCAACATCAGTGAGACTTCTTATAAAGAGAGACTTTCGAGATCCTTTTCGTACCCCAGCGGGGCAGGGTCGATGCGGCCGAATGCAGCGGCGCGGCAGGCAGCGAGCTAACTGCCATGGTCCTGCGCCTTGTCCGAGGTCTCGACGGTCTGCAACGCCTCCTCCTCGCGGTGGGCGCGATCAATGGCCAGATCATCGCGTCGAAAATGCTGCCTGATTTTGTCGTCGAGCGCCTCGAAGAGCCCGGCCCGACGCACCTTGGTGCGGTACTGACGCTCGACCTCGAGCAGCGAGCAGACCAACTCGAAACACTCCGGGCAATCGGGCAGGGACTGGTCGAGCAGCTCGAGCTCCTCGCGGTCGAAGGGGATCGCGTCGTCGAGGGTGGCCCCGGGATATGGCTCGTCCATCTCCTCCTGCCAGATCAGCGGCAGGCGATCCTCGATCTCGTGTTTTTCGATCACCCAGATACGCCGAATCTCCTCGAGCTCCTCGAGCGACACCAACTCGGTGTACTCGAAGTCATCCGGGACGCGCTCGGCGAGCATTCGCTGGGTCTGTAGGACCCGGCGCAGCCAATAGGCGCGTCCGTCTTGATCGTAGGGTCCGTGCACCGCCTTCCCGTTATAGAGCCGAGCACGGCCGTCTTCGCGACTGACGCCCCGGTGTTGCGGGTCGCGGAGGGCGAGCTCGTCGCGAAGCTCGAGCAGCGGGCACATCCAATCGTAGCTTCGGTCGTTGCGGATCATCGCCCCCATCGAACGATCCTCGGAGACGACCGTACACACCCAGCACCCGAAGCGACTCTGGCCGCAACTGGGCGTGGCCGTGTCGGCCACCACCGGACATTCGTGGTCCGGAGACGCCCCCCGATACAGATCGAGCAGCGCCTCGTTCTCCATGCCGAAGGGGTTGGGCTCCTGGAGCAGATACAGCCAGACGTCGTCGGTAGTCCACTGCTCGATCGGCGTGTACAGCAACGTGCCCGGCGAGCGGTCGTATAGGCGCAGGGCTCGGCCGCGCAGAAGGTGGTCGCGGCTCGACAGCGTCTCGGCGCGCGCGGCGCTCTCGTCGCTGCGCGAGCCCAGCACCAAGATCACCTCATTTTGGCCGGCCACCGTCTCCCGAAGGAAGGTCTCGGTGGGCTGGATCTTGAGGCGGTCGGTACACCACCGAAACCGCGGCCCCGGCGTCGGGTAGCCCCGACCGATCAGGTTGACCCAGAAGGAATCGTCGATATGTGGCTTCAATATATGGGCGTTCAGCGGCAGGCCGGCCACCTCGGCGGCGTGCTGGATCTCGAGGATCGACTCGTTCATCCGCTCGCGCACGATCGGATTCTCCACGCCAGTGTCCACCGACACGACCTCGATCGGATTGTTCAGCTCGTCGGCCGACAACTCGCTCAACGCGCTCCAGACCAGCTGGAGCGTCGCCGTCGAATCCTTCCCTCCGCTATAGGCGATCACCCACGTGCTATCGCGCGACAGGTACAATCGGCGAATCTCACGGCGCAACTTGTCCAGCACGGCCCGATAATCTTGTGCAAAAACCCCTCGATCAGACTCGGTCATCTACTGCTCTCCCGGTACTCACCAACGGTGCGACTCTCGCACCGAACAAACTCCTGGCCACTTTAAGGTGCGACCTGTGCGACTAGTTTTGGGGGCGATGATTTGTCCGTGGACGAATGTCGCATCCAGCTGCGCCTTGGTGCGAACCCGAAGAGGGCTCGCAGGGGCGGAGGACAGAGACGCCCCGACTTCAGTCATACTGGAAATATCCAGTATAAATAAAACATAAACACAATTCATCACGATTGAAAAGCAGGCAGCCATTTGAAGCACGACGCGAGTAAATTCATATTGTCTTGATGCAGGCGGACGTGCTCTTGGCTCATCTCAACCCCGACGTCTTCGGTGCGCAGCCGACGTCGCCACCTGATTCTGCCCCCATCCATAAGGGGGAGCCCCCGGAGGATGAGATGCACGAGATCGACGAGCGTGACAAAATCGGTGCCATTTATTTGGACTGCAACGGCTCGACGCCCACAGACGAGCGGGTCACCGAGGCGATGCGGCCGTATCTGACGGCCAACCCCGCCAATCCGGCCAGCCAACTGCATCTATACGGCCAGCAAGCACATCGGAAGGTCGAGGAGGCCCGCGATCAAGTCGCCGCCCTGGTCGACGCACGTGCCCAGGAGGTGGTGTTTACCAGCGGCGCGACCGAGAGCAATAACCTGGCATTGCTGGGGATCGCCGAGGAGGCGCTCGAAGCGGGCAGGACCCATATCGTCTCCAGCGCGATCGAGCATCCCGCGGTGCTCGAGCCGCTGGCGTATTTGAGCGATCGCGGATTCGAGGTCGAGCTGGTCGCACCGGGGCCCGACGGGGTGATTCGCCCCGAGGAGGTGCTCGCCGCGGTGCGCCCGGACACCGCGATGGTCTCGCTGATGCACGTCAACAACGTGGTCGGCACCGTCCAGCCCATCGGGGAGGTCGCCGAGGGGCTCGCCGATCATCGGGCGCTGCTGCACGTCGACGCCGCGCAAGGGGCAGCACACCGCTTCGAGGAGCTCGGCGACCCGCGCCTCGATCTGATCAGTATGAGCGCTCATAAAATGTATGGGCCCAAGGGAATCGGCGCGCTCATCTACCGCCGACGCCCGCAGGCTGCACTGGAGATCGCAGCGCGCAGCTTTGGCGGCGGTCACGAAGGCGGACTCCGCCCCGGCACTGTGGCGACGCCGCTGGTGGTCGGATTCGGCCGCGCCGCAAAGCTGTGTCGCGAGGAATGCGACCACCGAAAAGAGCGCAACCGCGCGTTTCGCCGAAAGCTGATCGAGGGGCTCGCCCCGCTCGGGCCCACCTATCACGGCGACCCGGCAGAGCAGGTTTCACACGTCGTTTGCCTCTCTTTTGGTGGGGTCCGGTCGCGGGCGGCGCTGCTGAGACTTCGGGACCTCGTCGCCGCCTCCAACGGAGCGGCCTGCCGGGCCGACGACAACGAGCCCAGCCACGTGCTCGTGGCGATGGGGCTGTCCAACGAGCCGCTCGAAGAGGCGATCCGCTTCTCCTGGTATCACGACACACCGGCGGTCGACTGGAGCGAGGTGGTCGCCCGTCTGGCTCCGATGACTCGCTGACAAGGTCTCCATGCGACTCGGACCATCAGCTCATTTCGGATCCGGCTCCCCTTTGAATCGCCCTGCCGAGGCTAAACCAGAATTCATACTATTCACACTATCGTGATGCGCACCCTCGCTATGCGTGGTCTGAGAAGCCCTCCGATACCGCCTCTACATGCGTAACCCTCCCGCCGCTCGAGCCCTTCGATAAGTCCAACGCCCAGCCCAATTTTAGCTCCTCAGGCGAGCAAGAACACCTTGACGCTTATCAACTAAAGCCAACATAATTCAATTAGGACAAACGGATTAGACAGGAAATTGGAGACGTTCCAACCCCCGCTAAGCTCTTGTAAATGCACGAGTTTTGCGGATCGGTGCGTCTTCCAGACAGCCGACAAAAAACCCAATTCTTGCATTATTCCCATAATGCAGGCGGGGATGAGTCCACGCTTGAATTAGTTGTAAGAGCGGTGGCAGTGGTACAGCGTTTTGCCAAAAATCCAGGCGAAGATTCGGTAGCCTCCCAGGGGGCGGCGTCCGAAACGATCGCTCGTCTGCTCGACCGACTCGATGCCCACCCCAAGGACGCGTCGAGTTGGTTCGAGTTGGCCGAGTGGCTCGAGCGACTCGGACGCGCCGGACAAGCCGCAGACGCCCTCGCCCAACTGGCCCATCTGGAGATCGACGCCGGCCATCTCACCGCCGCCTTGGATTACCTCCGGCGCTCCATCGAGCTCGACCCCCAACGCGCCGAATCTCACTACGAGCTGGCCAAGACCCATCACCAGCTGGGCCGCTTCGCCGAGGCCTTCGAGGCCTACGAACGAGCCTATGAGCACTTTAAGTCAATGCAGCGCCCCGAGCGCTCCAAGGATGTACTCGAAAGTATGATCCGTCTGAAACCCGACGATATCGAGCTCCACCTCAAGCGAGCGCGCCAACTCGAAAAGGACGGTGAATTCAAGGACGCCTTGGAGCTGTATCGCCGATGTGCCGACGAGTTGGAGCGCTCGGGCAGCACCGAAGACTTTCTCGAGATCACCGAGCATATGCTCGAGCTGGCCCCGGAGCAGCCCAACCTGCGCGCCAAGGTGGTCGACACCTTATTGGCCGAGTCCGAGGCCTTCCTCAATTACGGGCTCGCCGAGCGCGCCCACAAAGCCCTCCGAAGAGCGCTGACCCACGCACCGGACTCGCTCGAGGCGCATCTGAGATTGGCTCTGCTCCACGAGCGCCAGCGCCAACCGATGGCCTTCTTGGACACCGTCTACGACATGGCCCGCCGCGCCAAAGGCGGGCGAGGCATCGCCGCCAAATTGCTGCACCAGGCCCGCCAATGGCTGGAAAATGACCAGCTCATCGACGACTTGGCCGAGACACTGGAGATTGATTTGAGCGACACGACACAGGAACTACCCCCGTGCTGTCCCGACAAGGGAAAAGCCGGAATCGGCGACGAGCAGACCGCCCCGCGCGACACGAACTCGCCGGCGTTCGCCCACGAGTCGACCCGCGAGCACGGGCTCTTGGTCGGCGGGGCCGGCAAGGCACAGAATCTGCTGGCCCTTCTGCAGAGTATCGAGCGCTGCGAGGAGCCCTCAGAATTGCTCATCGAAGACGGCGACGGCAATACGGTCGCCCGCATGCACGCCTTCGACGGCCGCCTAGAATTGGGCGTCTGCATCGACGGCGAAGTCTACGCCGACAAGCCGCTCAAGCGGGTCAGCTCCGAGCTGGCCCAGCGACTGACTGGGGCCGAGGAAGGCGATCACCTGACCGCCTCGAACACCTCGACCGGCGAGCGATCGCAACTGTATCGGCTGACCGCGCGTGCCCTGGTCGAGCTGGCCACCCGCGCAGAATCACAGCATTTTTGTCTGCGCTCCCGGAGCGTCGAGGACGAGGAACTCGACCGGCTGTCGTTCTCGCCCTTCGCGCTGGCCATGCGCGCCGCCGGCTATATGCACAGCAACTCCAATAATATCGCCGCGCGCATCTACGACGAGATGTGCGACTCCAGCGACGAGGCCTGGCTGCTGGTCGACCCGCAAGATGACTCCAAGATCTGCCTGCCACTTCGCACCGTCTCCTCGCCCAAGCTGACGTTGGCCGAAGTGCGCACCCTCGGGCGGAAATCTCACGAAATCTTGAATTATAACCGCCGATTCCACGACATCATCGGCGGCCACGACGTCATCTCGACGAGCTTTTCGATGTCCGACGGATTGTGGACGGCGATCAGCAGCGGGGCGCACTTGGCCCTGGTGCGAAACGAGCCGGTCAAAATCGGCACCGCCCTATCCAAGGCCCGCAGAGCCACCGAAGCCGTCGACGCCGCGGAGGACACATGAGCAACGTCCTCAAATTGCGCGATTTGCAGGTCTGCTACGGCACCAAGACCGTCCTGGCGGGCGTCGACCTGAGCATCGACACCAACGAGATCTTCGTGCTGATGGGGCCCGGAGGGGCGGGGAAATCGACGCTGCTGCGCACGATCAGCGGTTTGAACGGCAATTTGAGCTCGTTTGGGATCTCCGGAGACGCCTTTTACCTCGGCCAGCCGCTGCGCCCCGACATCGAGCCCACCCGTGGGGTGGTGCCGGTGCTCGTCCAGCAGAAGTTGTCGCTGCTCGCCTCGACCATCTTCGAATATCTGGTCACCAACTTCCCATGCCGCTCGGACTTCACCCGCCTGGAGCTACGCGACCAGCTCGACGAGCGCCTCGACGAGGCCGGCCTGGGCGAGTTGCCCGAGGGGCTGGACACCCCGGTGACCGACCTGCAGCCCGGCCAGCGGGCGATCCTCAGCGTGCTTCGGGCCTGCTTGCCCATGCCTGCGTTGGTGTGCATCGACGAGCCCACCGCCGGCCTCGAGGACGACCAGGCCCAGATGGTGCTCGACTATATCGCCGAGCAGGCCCGAGAACGCGCCGTCTTCGTGGTCACCCACAACCAGCACCGCGCTCGGCTCATCGGCGACCGCACTGCTCTTTTGGCCGGCGGGCGCATCCAGGAGTGTCTGCCCACCGACCAATTCTTCACCAACCCGACGTCCGACGCCGCTCGCGCATATATCCGAACCGGAGGCTGCACCGTGCCCTCACCCGACGCTAGTCCCGAAGAGCTCGACCCCGCGTTTCGCAAGCCGTCGACGAGCCCTGCGCCGACCAAACAGATCCTCAAGAAAGCCTCCAGGCGCGCCGACGGCGCCTCTTATGTGCCGGCGCGCCAGGGGCCGACCGGCTTCGACTGGCTGTTGGCCGGCGAACTCGGCGGCACCCCCCTGCCCGGGGTCAGCCGGGACATCGATCGCGATCTGGAGGCCCTGCGACGCGTGGGCACCACGGTGCTGGTCACCCTGATGCTCGACCGGCTTCCAGTCAAAAAGCTGCGCGAGCACAACATCGAGGGCCTGCATTTTCCCATCGTCGATATGGAGGCGCCCGAGCCGCTGGCCGCCGCCGACCTCTGCCGGCTCATCGACGCCCGCCTCGCCCATGGCGGCGTGGTCGTCGTGCACTGCAAGGCGGGCATCGGCCGCACCGGCACGATGCTGGCGGCCTACCTCATCTGGAAGGGTCAAAGCGCCGACGCCGCGCTCACGCGCGTTCGCGAGGTCAACCCCCGGTGGGTCCAATCCAAAACACAAGAAGATTTTCTCCAAGAGTTCGAGCTCTGGCTCGACTAGCGACACCCTCCAGGGGTGTCACGCAGCCTCGATAAGCGAGACTGTGATTTTTAACCACACGTAAAAAGGAGTACCGGCATGACACTCGATTCCGCAATTTCAGCAGGCGTCAAAGAAATCCCCGAATGCGTCGCCGGCGGCTACGTCGACATGTCCACGGGCATGTTGCTGGGCGTCAAGACCGTCGAATCGCACCCCCAAGAGGTGCTCGACCTCGTCTCGGCGGCCACCGCCGACATGTTCCAGGGCAAGAACGTCACGGCCATCGAGAATATGTTCAAGAAGAACCGCGGCCTCGAAGCCGACGACCATCACTATTTTCAAGAGATGATCGTCTTCAGTGACAACCTCATCCACGTCTTCCAGCGCTGCAAGAAGAACCCCGACCACGCCGTGGTCTGGGTCTGCGGCAAGTCCGCCAATATGGGCATGGTGCTCACCAAAGCACGCATGACCCTGGGCAGCGTCGAAGACGCCCTCTAAGCCCTTATTCGGGCCCAACCTGCGCTCGACCCACCCGGGGTGTCGCCGCGACACCCCGGGCTGGACGGCCCGGCCTCTTCCCCCTCAACTCTCGGCGGCTCCCCTCATGTCTCGGGCATGATATTCCACTGCTCTCGCAGGGCGTTCCAAACACCTGTGCGAAACCACTCGTGGCCGTGATCGGCGTCCCAGCGTTCGTGCCACATCACCGCGGTGTCGACACCGGGCACGGGTACCGGCGTCGGCCTAGCGACGAGATCGTAGCGTTCGATAGCGTCGGCGGCGAGCATATGCGGCGCCGTAAAGATCAGCTCACTGGCCTCGACCGCCGGCGGACCGAGCAGAAAATCCGGCAGCGTCAATCCGACAGTGCGCTGCTCCCCGACCGCCTCCAAGGCCAACTCGATCAGCGAGACCCCGGCTTTCTCTTCGCCGATCACCACGTGGGGATAGGCGAGCCAGGAGCCAACATCAAAGCCCCCCTCCAGCGCCGGATGCCCCCGGCGCATCAAACAGAACCACTCAGTGGTCCCTACCCGCCTCTGGCGAAGCCGTGTGGTGGCTCGCTCCGGGATCGGGCCGATGACGATGTCGAAGCGCCCTGTCTCCAACGAGTTTTCCATTCCGTCGAGGTACTCCGAGTCGACCTCCAAGCTGGCTCGAGGCGCCTCGGCGTTCATCCAGCTGAGCAGCCCGGTGAAGAAGCTGGCGAGTAGGTCCGGACAGCCCAGTCGAAAGGGTCGGTGGGTCGCCGCCGGCTCGAAGCTCTCCTCGGACACCAGCACCGCCTCGACCTCCCGCAGAGCCCGCACCAACGGGCTGAGAAGCGACTCGGCCTTTGGGGTCGGCTTCATCCCTCCACTGCCAGACACCAACAACGGGTCGTCGAATAACTCCCGCAGCCGACGCAGCGCGTGACTCGCCGCCGGCTGGGACAGCCCGAGCCGCTCGGCAGCGCGGGTGACGTTTTGCTCCTCGAGCAACGCTTCGAGCGCGACGAGGAGATTCAGGTCGACGTCTTTTAGATTCGTTTCATTCATGCATTCATTATTCTCATTTATTTCACGAATGCAACCCACCTCCCTACTCTCCGAAGCAGTTGCGGGCGCCAATACCATCGCCCGGCCTTCAGGACACGAGAGGTGCTCGATTGAAATTATATGAAAGCGATCTGCAAACCGCTCGCACCCACCAGGCGCGCGAGCTCGACGACTTCCCTTCGCTGACCCGGGAGCAGCTAAGGGCCGTTCGAGCACGGGCCAGCCGTCTGCGCACCTGGTACCGCGATCATCCGTTTCTCCATAATATCATCGCCGTGGGAGCGCTGGTCGCCCTCTTCGCCCTGGATGCCTGGGTCTTGCTCGAGCTGCCCGAGTATCTCCCGTGGGCCACGCAGAGCTGGCCGGGGATTGTGCTGGGAGGAGGCATCGGTGGTTTTCTCCACGGCTATGTCGTCTACGGAATCGTCTCCTATAGCGTTCACGAGGGCGCCGCCCACGATCTTATCGTCCAGGGCAAGGGGCGGCTGGCCGGCGCGCTGCGGCTATTCGCCAACCACGCCGGGCGCTTCTTCTTGGCCGATCCCATCGAGTACCGCCAAGAGCACTTCGACCATCACCGTCACCTGGGCAGCGAAGACGACGGCTCGTTTACCACGTTCGTCCGCCTCAAACGGCTGCTGGGCAGCGTGGTCCCGATGGCCCCCTTCTTTACGTTCTCGGATTTCTTTCCGTGGCTGCCCAACCGCTACACACCGAGTCGACTGCTGTCGATCGGTCTGACGCTGGCCTACGTCAACGCCTTCGTATTTCTGATGGTGCCCCGATTTGGCCTCGCATATACGGTCGTCGTTTTATTCGCCGTCGGCGGCTGGCTCAGCTTCGCGCTCGATCGACTCCGGGAGAGCTCCGAACACCTGTTCATGCCGCTCGACCGCACCGACGGCACCCGCGAGCTCGGCGTCGGCTTCTGGGGGATGCTCGTCGGTGGCGGCCCGTGGGGTCAGCCTTGCCATCTCTCCCATCATCTGGCGCCCGCGCTTCCCTGGTACCAGCAACTGATGCTGCACCGGTTTCTGAAGCGCGAGGTGCTCACCGAACGGCAACGCCGGGCCTTCTTGCTGCGGCCCGTGGTCGGCTATCCGGCGCTGCTCGTAAAGCTCGTGGCCGAGAATCTGCGCGGCGGCTCACCCGAGCCTCAGGGAGGCGCCCAATGAGTCGCGCGACCTCCTATAAAACCGCCCCATTCAGCTCCAACCAGCTCAGCTCCGACCAGCTCAGCTCCGGACCCGACGCCATCGTCATCGGGTCGGGCATCGGCGGGCTCTCCGTGGCCGCCTGTCTGGCGCGCCACGGCCGGCGCGTCTGTGTGCTCGAGCGCCACTATCGCGCCGGTGGGCTCACCCACACATTCTCACGCAAGGGCTATACCTGGGACGTCGGATTGCATTATCTGGGGCGAGTGCACGACCCCGACGCGCCACTTCGAGCTGCCTTCGACTACGTCTCCGAAGGCAGGCTCGAGTGGGCCCGGCTCGACCCGGTCTACGACCGAATCGTCTTCGACGACGCCTCTTACGACTTCGCGGCCGGTCGCGGGGCGTTTCGGGCCAATCTGGTCGAGCGCTTTCCGGGAGAGGTCGAAGCCATCGACCGTTACCTCGACTTGCTCGACGAGGTCGACGAGACCGCCGAGCGCTACTTCACCCAACGCCTGGTGCCCGGACCGCTCGCCAAATTGACGCGCCCGCTGCTGACGCGCGCCTTCTCGCGCCACGCCCGACGCACCACCGCCGAGGTTCTCGGCGAGCTGACCTCGAACCGGCGACTCATCGGGGTGTTGACCGGCCGATACGGTAATTATGGCCTCCCGCCGGCGTCGAGCAGCTTCGCGATGCACGCGCTCGTCGCCCACTTTTACCTCGACGGCGCGAGCTATCCGGTCGGGGGCGGAGACCGGCTCTTCGAGACCATCGTGCCGACCATTCGCAAGGCAGGCGGCGACGTCTACATCAACGCCAAGGTCGACGAGATCTTGGTCGAAGGGCGACGCGCCGTGGGTGTTCGCCTCTTCGACGGCGAAGAACTCCGGGCGCCGATCGTCATCAGCAATGCCACGCTCCACACGACCGCCTTCGACCTGCTCCCCGACTCGTCTCGACAGCGCAAATTGGCCGACCGGGCCGCCCAGATCGAGCCATCCACCGGCCACATCTGCCTTTATCTGGGCGTCGACGGCAGCGCCGAAGAGCTCGGACTCCGCGCTCAAAACACATGGGTTCACGCCGGCTACGACCATGACGCACAGCTTCGGGCCTTCTCGGCCGACCCGAGCCAGCCCTTGCCGATGGTCTATATCAACTCTCCGTCGGCGCGGAACCCGTCCTGGCGCCGCGAGCACCCCGGCCGCTCGACGCTGACCGCGATCTGTCCGGCCCCCTACTCGTGGTTCGAGCGGTGGCGAGGCACCGACTGGAAGCGGCGCGGTGAGGAGTACGACGCCTTCAAGGACGAGCTGCGACAGCGCCTGCTCGACACCGTGCTCGAGCACTTCCCCGCCGTGGCCGGCCGTATCGAGCATCAGGAGCTGTCGACCCCGCTATCGACCGAGCATTTCACGGCCCACCACCGCGGCGCCGCGTATGGGCTGGCCCACACTCCAGCGCGCTTCGAGAAGCCCTGGTTGCGCGCCTCGCTTCCTTTTCGGGGACTGTATCTGGTCGGCCAAGACCTGGTCACCGTCGGCGTCGGCGCCTCGATGCTCTCCGGGCTCTTGGTCGCCTCGCGCATTCTTCGCCGCAACCTCCTCGACGTCGCCGCGGAGGCCTGAGCACCTGCAGACAAGTCACTTTTTGGATCCATTTGTTTCGAGACTGAAAGACCACTGCAACCACAAATCCCTCACGAATAAAGGATGAATGATGAAATTGCCCTTTCGATTGATGTGGACGCTTCTCTCCAGCCACCGTCGCCCCAGCCTCGAGCACCCGCTCGACACCTGCGTGACCCCGTCGCGGGTCATGCCGACGGATATCGACCTATTCGGCCACATGAATAACGGCCGCTACCTGATGTTGATGGACATCGCTCGCGCGGACTTCGGGATGCGCCTGGGCCTGCTGGGGCCCGCCCTCCGACACCGCTGGCTGCTGCCCATCGACCACGCGACCCTCGACTTTCACCGGGAGCTAAGCCCCTTCGAGGCCTTCGAGATCCACACCGATCTGCTCGGCTGGGATGATCGACGGTTTTACTTCCGCCACAGATTCCGACTGGCTGAGGACGACCAGAGTGCGGCGGGCCAGAGTGCAGCGATCAAATCAGCGCGCGATATCGGCGTCGGCCACGTCAGCGTCGCCATCCGCGGCCCCGAGGGCGGCGTCTCCCCGTCGACGGTCATCGAGACGATCCACGGCGCACCGATCGCCTCGCCGCCGGTTTCCCACGACCTCCTCGAGCGGCTCGACCCGCGACATGCCGCCCCAAAAAAGAACCAGACCGCGCCTGCACCTCCCTCGCCGGAGTCCGAGCACAAGCACGAGCGTGAACCCATCGCCATCGTCGGCATCGGCTGTCGATTGCCCGGCCAAGTCGACTCTCCCGATTCTCTTTGGGAGATGCTGCGCGACGGTCGAAACGGGATCGTGGACGTGCCGGCCTCACGCTGGAACCCGGCCAAATTCCACGACCCGCACGGCGCTCCCGGGCGCACGCACGTCCAACGCGCCGGACTCCTGGACCAAGATCTTCAGAGCTTCGACGCCGCCTTCTTCGGGATCACCCCGCGCGAGGCCGTCACCTTGGACCCCCAGCAGCGTCTGCTGCTCGAGGTCTCCTGGGAGGCATTCGAGGACGCCGGCACCCCGGCGAGCAGCCTGGCCGGCTCGCGCACCGGTGTCTTTGTCGGCGGATTCATGACCGACAACCTCATCTTGCGCTCCAACCCGTATAACCGACGGGAGCTGACGACCCATGCCGCCACGTCGAGCACGCTGACGATGCTCTCCAATCGCCTGTCTTATTTCTACGATCTGCGCGGGCCGAGCTTCTCGGTGGACACGGCTTGCTCCTCGTCGCTGGTCGCCGTCCACCAGGCCTGCCGCAGCATCTGGAGCGGTGAGAGCGACCAGGCCCTGGTCGGTGGCGTCAACGCGATCTTGATGCCGGAGGTCCAGGCGACGATGTCCAAGGGCGGATTTCTCAGCGACGACGGCCAGTGCAAGACCTTCGACTCCCGCGCCGACGGCTACGTACGCGCCGAGGGCGCCTCGTTGGTCGTCCTCAAGCCCCTCAGCCAGGCGTTGGCCGACGACGACCGAATCTACGCGACGATCCGGGGCAGCGCGGTCAACCAAGACGGCCGCACCAACGGGATCACGCTGCCCAATCCGGACGCCCAGGTCGACGTGATGCGCGACGCGTATCGAGACGCCGGGGTCTCCCCCTCGACGATCTCGTATGTCGAAGCACACGGCACCGGCACCGCCGCCGGTGATCCGCTCGAGGCTCGCGCGCTGGGTCGTGTCGTCGGCGCCGGCCGCCCCCCCGAGCAGGCATGTCTGGTCGGCTCGATCAAGACCAATCTGGGCCACCTCGAGGCGGCTGCCGGCGTCACCGGCTTGATCCGCGCCGCGCTCGTGCTCGACCGCGGCGAAGTCCCGCCTCATCTGCATCTCGAGCAGCTCAACGCCGACATCGACCTCGAGGCCATTGGGTTACGGGTGACCACAATCCCCGAGGCGCTTCCCGAGGCGCTGCTCGAAGATCGGCCCCGACACCGCGCCGCGGTCAACGCCTTCGGCTATGGCGGCACCAACGCCCACGTCATCCTAGAAGAAGCCCCCCCGCGACAAACTCCCGCGGCCAAACCGCGCGAGACCTCCCGTCCGCTGATGCTGCCACTATCGGCGCGCAGCCCCGAGGCGCTGGGCGATCTGGCCGCCGACTACGCGCGCCGACTCGACCAGCTCGACGAAGAGCCCAAAGGCTCCACGCCCCTGGACCTGTGTCACTCCGCGGCCACCCGGCGCGAACACCATCACTACCGCCTCGCCGCCCACGGAGACGACGCTGCCGGGCTGATCGACGCGCTCACCCACTGCGCCGACGGGCAATCCTCCGGTGATAGGTGGGACAGCGCCGTCGCCCAGCGGGACCCGGGGCTGGTCTTCGTCTACACCGGGATGGGACCTCAGTGGTGGGCGATGGGCCGGCAGCTGATGGAGGCCGAACCCGTCTTCCGCCAGACCCTCGAGGCGTGCGACCGCGCCTTCACCCGCATCAGCGGCTGGTCGATCCTCGACGAGCTACTCGCCGACGAAGAAGACTCCAAGATGCACCGCACCGACATCGCCCAACCGGCCAATGCCGTCCTGCAGGTCGGCCTCACCGAGCTGTGGCGCTCCTGGGGCGTCACGCCCGATGTGATCATCGGCCACAGCATCGGCGAAGTCGGCGCCGCCTACGCATGCGGCGCGTTGAGCCTCGAAGAGACCCTCACGGTCGCCTACCACCGCAGCCGCCTGCAGGCTCGCACCGCCGGCCAGGGCACCATGCTCGCCATCGGGCTAGGCGCCGACGAGGCGGCTGATTACGTCGCCCCGCACGCCGACAAGGTCGCTATCGCGGCCATCAACAGCCGCGACGCCGTGACACTCGCCGGG
The DNA here is from genome assembly GCA_964386725.1 of uncultured Bradymonadales bacterium. GTDB lineage: Bacteria > Myxococcota_A > Bradymonadia > Bradymonadales > Bradymonadaceae > CAYLTX01. The sequence goes on from CAYLTX010000048.1 coordinate 21,076, forward strand.
CAGCGTACTGCCCTCGAGAAGATCGCCGAGCAGTTGGAGAGCGAGAAGATCTTCAACAAATTCTTGCGCGTCGAGGTCCCCTACCACAGCCCGGTGATGGACACGCTCGAAGACGAGCTGCGCTCGGCCCTGGCCGACCTGCGACCGCGCACGCCGTCCATCCCCATCGTCTCGACGGTGACCGGGGAGCGAGTCGACGGGGAGTTGCGCCACGACGCTGATTATTGGTGGCGCAACGTCCGCCAGAGCGTGCGCTTCGCCGATGGGCTGGAGACCGCCCTCGAACTCGGGGCGAATATCTTTGTCGAGGTCGGCCCGCACCCCGTGCTCGCCAGCTCGATTCGCAGCGTGATGCGGGACTCGGAGACCGACGCCGAGATCGCGCCGACACTCGTGCGTAAAAAGGACGAGCTGGCGACCATCACCCGGACCACGCGCCGTCTGTGGACGGCCGGCGTCGACCTCGACTGGGACGCTTATCTGGGCGGCGGACGCCACGTGGGGCTGCCCACCTATCCGTGGCAGCGCGAACACCACTGGACCGAGAGCGTACGCTCCGAGCGACACCGCCTCGATCGCAGCGACCATCCTTTTTTAATGACGCCTCAGACCTCGCCGCATGCGGCCTGGGAGACCGAGATCAACCTCGCCCACATGCCGTGGCTCGCAGATCACGTCGTCGCCGGCAGCAACCTCTTCCCCGGGGCCGGCTACGTGGAGGCGTTCACCGCCGTCCACCACGCCCTGGCCCTCAGAGACGACGAGCAACCGGGCATCGGCTGCACCCTCGAAGACATCACCTTCGACCAGCCGGTGCTGCTTCGCCCGGGCGCCAACGCCGTGGTCAGCCTGGAGACGGCCGCCGACACCAAAAAGATCGTCGCCTACCAGCAGGTCGACGAGACCTCCTGGCAGCCCTGTGCCAGCGCGAAGCACTACCCGCGCCACCGCCGCCCCGACCGGATCGACCTGGACGCCATCGAGGCCCGACTGCCCGAGCAGATGTCGGCGGAAAATCTATACGATCGGCTCGGGGAGCGCGGCCTCGTCTATGGGCCGTCGTTTCAGGCCGTCGGCTCGCTCCTGCACGGCGAATCCGAGGTGCTCGCCCGCCTCGAGCTGCCCGAAACGGTGGCGGCCGGCACCGACGCCTTGGAGGACTATCACCTGCACCCGGTCCTGCTGGATGCCAGCTTCCACAGCCTGATCGCCGCAGCGCTCCAACGCGAGGGCGCCTCCGATCAGGAACTCGTACCGGTGTCCGTCGCGTCGATCACCGTCTTCGAGCACACATCCTTCGATCAGGACGCGCATAAACTGGTCGCTCACGGCCGTCTCACCGAGCTCGACGATCGCCGGCTGCGCGGCGATATCACCCTGTGCACGGAGGCCGGCGAGGTCGTCGCCACCGTCGACGACTTCACGTGCAAGGCGCTCCAGCGCCAGCAGGCGACCTTCGACAAACGCTTCGAGTCGTGGACCTACGCGCAAAACTGGCACGCGCTTCCCCAGCACCCGCCCACCGACCCCGGCCCGACGCGCTGGCTTCTGCTCGGCGCCGAGCCCGGGCTGACGGCCGAGACACCCGACACCGAGGATACCTGGGTAGCCGTCGACGACCTCGCAGCGCTCGAGCAACATCTCGAGCAGTCCTCCGAGCAGCCCACTCACGTGGTCGACTTTCGCGCGCTGTCCTCGTCGCAAGACGAGACACAAATCCAGACACCAACCAAAGCGGGCACTGACCGGGCCGCCCGGCTGTTGCGGACCATCCAGAGCATCGAAGCCGGCCGCGTCGACCGCTACTTCGTGCTGACCGCGGGCGCACACTCCATCGGCGACGAGGCTCCGGCAGGAGACCTCGGCGCGAGCCCGCTCGTCGGCCTGAGCCGGACGGCCATGACCGAGCGTCCCGACCTGCGCCTGACCCGCGTCGATCTCGAGACCCGCACGCCGTCTGTCGAGCACCTCGCCGATCTGCTGGCCGGGGTCGGGCCCGAGCAGGAGATCGCGGTGCGCAACGCGACCCCCTACGTCTGCCGCATCGAGCAGGCCGAGCTGGCCGCACCTCCCGCCGAGTCCGTGCCGGCCGACGACGTCGACGCCTACGAGTTATGCCTCGGCGCCGCCGGACGCTTCGACGAGATCGGCTTTCGCGCCACCGCCCGCCGGCAACCCGGCCCCGACGAGGTCGAAATCGAGGTCGCCGTCACCCCGCTGGGCTTCAAAGACGTCATGAAGACGCTCGGCTTGCTCTCCGAGCGCGTCACCCGCGACACCTATATCGGCGAAGCGATCGGCATGGAGGGCACCGGCACCGTGGTCGCCGTCGGCGACGACGTCACCGATCTCGAGGTCGGCGACCGAGTGTACGGCGTCCACCCCGGTTTTTTGCGCTCCCACGTGACCATGCAGGCTCGGCATTGCGTCCAGCTGCCGGATAACGTCTCGTTCGCCGACGGCTCCAACCTGATCGTCTTTTTAACGGTCTATCTGAGCCTGGTCGAGATCGCCGACCTGCAGCCCGGAGAGCGTCTGCTGGTCCACGGCGCCACCGGCGGCATCGGACTCGCCGCGCTCGAGATCGCCGATTGGCTCGGCGCCGAGATCTACGCGACGGCCGGCAACGAACAAAAGCGCGACTACCTGCGTGAGCGCGGCATCGACCACGTCAGCGACTCGCGCAGCGTGGCCTTCGCCGACGACGTCATGGAGTGGACCGACGGCGAAGGCGTCGACGTCGTCCTCAACTTCACCCCGGGGGATATCATGCGCAGAGGCATCTCGTGCTTGGCTCCCTTCGGCCGGTTCATCGAGCTCGGCAAGATGAGCTTCGAGCAGGACGAGGCGCTGAACCTGCGCCCGTTCAACGAGCACCTGACCTACGCCTCGGTCGACTTCGACCGCTACCTCGCCCGCAAACCCGAGGCCGTCCAACGTCTATACCGAGACGTCTTCGCTCGGCTGGAGTCCGGCGACTTCGAACCTCACCCGACCACCGTCTTCGAGGCCGGACGCGCCGGTGAAGCGTTCAGAACGATGGCCCGCAGCACGCATATCGGCAAGATCGCCGTCGATCTGCGCGATCCCGACCTCGAGGTCGAGCCCGAACACCCGACGTTATTCGACGCCGACAAGACCTACCTCATCACCGGCGGGCTCGGTGGATTCGGCGCTGAAGTCGCCCGCTGGATGGCCGATCGCGGCGCACGGCACCTCGCCCTGGTCAGCCGAAGCGGCGCGGCGAAGGAGGGCGCCGATCTCCTCTTGGAGGAGTTGCGCGACGCCGGCGCCGAGCCGCAGGCCTTCGCGGCCGACGTATCCGACCGCGCCGAGCTGGCCGCCACGCTGGACGCGGTCGCCGAGGATATGCCGCCGCTGGGCGGGGTCATGCACGGGGCGATGGTGCTCGACGACAAGCCGCTGGCCGAACTCGACCGCGCCTCCCTCGAGCGCGTCATGGCGGCCAAGGCCCACGGCGCCTGGCTGCTGCACACCCTCACCGAGGAGCTCCCCCTGGAGTTCATGGTCTTCTTCTCGTCGGTCTCCTCGCTGGTCGGCAACGCGGGCCAGGCCAACTACGTGGCCGCCAACGCCTTCCTGGACCAGCTCGCCGATTGGCGGCGCGCTCAGGGCCTGCCCGGTCTGAGCGTGCAGTGGGGCGTCTTCGCCGACGTCGGGGTGGTCTCGCGCGACGACAACCTCTCCGAGCACCTCGAGCGCACCGGCCTGCACAGCTTTGGGACCACCGATGCCCTGGCCGCCCTCGAGCGCGCCCTGCGCTGCGAAACCCCCTCCTCGCTGGGCATCGTCGACGTCGACTGGTCGCGCTTCGTCGAGCTGACGGACACGTGGTCGGGACACCAACGCTACAGCCAACTCGTCGACTTCGGCGCCGACGACGGCTCCCAGAAGGCCGAGCTCATCCACGTGCGCTTCGGTGAAGTCGACGCCGACGACCGCCACGCGCTCGTCCTCGACACGGTCGCCACCGTCGTCGCCAAAGCCATGCAGGCATCGCCCGACGACATCGACCCCGATCGGTCACTGCGCGATCTGGGCATGGACTCGCTCATGGGCATGGAGATCGTCGCCGACATCGAGGACGAACTCGGCGTCGAATTATCGGCGATGGAAGTCGTCAGCGGACCCTCTATTCGGGACCTCACACAGATGCTCAACGACAAGATCGCCCAGACCCTCGACCGGAAAGTCCGGCTGTCTTCGTGAGTCTAAGTACAATCACGAAGATCTGGCGATAAATCGTTCGGCACTGCTGGTTCGGGCGTGGGGCTTGGGGAAAGGCAACCTCAAGCCCCACGCCACAAGCCTCAAGCCCATGATCTTCACCGAAGTCACCGCTTCTCGACGATATAATAGTCGCTGAGCATATAGTTGAACCACCTCATTTCCTCGGCATCCCACTCATCGGCGCGGTATGTGGTGTCATCGCTGCCCGTCTCCATATTCAGGTGGATATTTCGTCCATCGAGCTTCCACTCGAACGGGTTTTTCTCGTCCTGTCCGATGCTCGGCACCACCTGATGGTAGACACCGGTGCCGTCTTCGTTGAACGTCCAGGTGATCTCGAACATATCCATCTTCTCGCGCTCACCGTCTTCCTCCTCGGAATAGGTATGCTCCCAGGTGCCGATGAGGGTCTGGCGAAGCTCCTGCTGCTCCCCGGCGGGCAGCGGCGCGTCGGTCACCGGCGTGCTCGACGCACAGCCACCGGCGAGCAATGCGGCGACGATCACCAAACAAATAGCCCAACGAAACGGTCGGTCCATATCTCATCCTCCAATCAACTAAAAATCCCTTAATGTCGAAACGTGCGCCATTCGGCCACGCTATTTTGCCACGCCAAGCGGGGCTGAGCAAAGCGACAGATTCACAAGACATGGCGCACTGCATAAAGGCGCTGGCTACGCAAAACCACGATCCAACAGATGTGATGCATCACGAGAACGCCCTCCCCTTGGGTTGCACGTCATCTTGACGCCTCAATCACGCGTGTAGCATCCTCGAGGCACTATGACCCCTGACTTCCCCGACTTCCTCGCCTCCTACGTCGACCGCACCGCCTACAGCGAGGTGTTCGACGACGACGTCGACTTCTTCATCCCGCTCGAAGAGCTACGTTCAGACGCCTTCCTTTCTGGTGCCGACGGTCGAGCCCAAACAGGCCCGGTCCCTCCTGCAGCCATCGAACAGGCCGAAGCACGCCTGGGCATCGAACTTCCAGAGGCCTACGTCTACTTCGTCACCCACTACGGCGTCGGCCAGTGGGCTGATGAGGCAATCGTGCATCCAGATAACCTTTACGCCTTCGATGAGGAGATGTGGGAGATGGAGGGAGCCATCGGCCTAGTCGCCAACGTCCTCGGAGTGGGAGACATGGCCGGCATCCATCCCGACAAGCCGAAACACGACGGCGAGTACCCGATGTACCACTTTTGCCACGACCCATTCGGCTACGGCGTCGTCAGCCCTTCCTTCGAGCAGTGGATGCGCGACACGATAACCTCATTCGAGCGCTCGCTGTCCGGCGCCGACGCCCCCGGCCCCTACGCCGCTGCCCGCGACGAGGTGTACGCCTCGTGGCGACGCTTCCTAAAGGAGACGAAGAGATGGTGGCAATTCTGGCGATAGCCCCGGCACGCTCAGCGCGGCGCGAGGTGGTGGCGATTCAACGGTGAAAAGCAACCCCTGCACGATCGAGCGGGGAGTTCCTCCCCAGGCGGAACGCCCTGGCTATTAGTCACATTTTGGCGAGGGCCTTCGTCGTACGCCTTTACCCGTGGCCGTGGTCGTGGTCGTGGTCGTGGTCGTGGTCGTGGTCGCAATCGACACATAGAGCCTTCGACTTCACAACCATGCATCGATTGCGCAAAACTCGAGACAAGGCAACGCCGAAGCAACGGCCGTTGGCCAACGCGTTCGTCCCTTGCGTGACTATCGCGGCCAGCGACTCGAATATTTGTGCTGTTCGTCTACGTCTACGACCACGCTCACGACCACGACCACGTCACAGCACGACGGTATTTGCGAAGAAGTGACTAATAGTCGGGCGAAACGCCCTGGGGAGGTGCCGAAGCGACGCGTCTAGCGAGCGCAGGCGGAGGGGTGGCGCAGATAGCTAGTAGCCCGCGGGCCTACTGCTTTTGCAGCGTGATGATCGTCTCTTGGTATTGGGCGTTGGTCCGCTTGAGGGTGAGCGTGTCGCCGTCGACGCAGAATTCGAACTCGGTGCCGTTTTCGACCATCGTCAGGGCATTGCCGTCGGTGGTGTAGGTTCCGTCGCTGCCGATCCACTCGTCGTGGCCGTAGTTGAGCTCGCAGACCTCGCCGGCCTCGGTGCCCTCGTCGTCGATCGAATTGTCGGCGCAGGTTTCGCCCTCATCCAGACAAGCTTTGGGCACGGTGGCGTTGGCCTCGCCGTCGAGGAAGAATTGCGCACTTTCGTCGACGGTAAAGCTGCCGTCGTCGGCAAAACTCACTCCACCCATCGTCGAAACAACCATCTCCACGTCCGCGGCGCAGTCGCTATAATAGGGCAGCTCGAGCGGAGTCACGCAGCCATCGGCGATCGCCCACGTGCCGACGAGCTCTCCGCCACAGGCACTAAATTCAACCCCCTCGCAGGTGTCGCCCGACACCGTCAGCTCGCCCGATGCCGAATTATTCGGCGAGGAGTTGTTCGGCGTGGAGTTGTTGCCTCCGTTATTTGTCGAGGAGTTGTTGCCCGCCCCGTTGTTCGAGCCACCGTCGTCACCGCAGGCCACAAGCATCGAAAGCGCGCAGACAATCGCCAATTTGCCAATGAGAAATTTCATTTCGTTTCTATCCAGTCGTGATTTAATAATGGCTTCAAGAGTGACTATTCGATAGCACAATGGCAGGTGAGGGCCAAATTTTGCGCCCCGTTTCCATCCCCCATCCTTGGTGAAGCTATGATGAACCAGAAATTTGGCTTGCTCGCCGTGCTCGCGCTCGGCGTTTCTCTGTCAGCCTGTGAGCACACCATCAAGATGCGGGGCCAGGTGACCGAGAAGATGCCCGTCGAGACGACCTCGCCGGCCGAGCCGGTCGAGGGCGCGACCGTTCGGCTTTATTGCCCCGAGAATGGCGATTGGCGCGCCATTTGGGAGCCGATGACCACCGACGCCAGCGGCCACTTTCGAGACGAGAAGATCGGCGGACCGGAGCTCGACTGCGAGTATCGGGTGCGAAGCGACGCCCACAAACCTGCCTCGGTGTCCCTGGAAGATGTCTGTGTGCAGATTTACGAAGGCAAGTACTGCTACGAGACGAAGGCCGACATCGAGCTCGAACCGGCTGAGCCCACTTCCAACTGACCCGCGCCATACACGGCAGCGCAAGGGCACCGCAAGGGAACCGGATTCCCCGACAGGCCAGCGTCGTCGCCGGCGATGATTCCTGGTGAAGTGTCAGACATAATTACGAAAGCTCCTGCTGCATTTGCCCATGAACGGCCAACCAAACACACGCCGGCTCGACGGAAGTATATACCACCCGATGCCGCCGATGCGCCTCAATAAAAACTGAGTCACCGGCTCCGAGGTCGGTCATCGCCCCATCTCCCCACTCGAGCCTCGCCTCGCCCTGAAGCAGAACGACCCACTCGTCATCGTCTTGGTCGTACCACTCACCTTCCGGCGTGGTATGCCCGTGCGAGATGATACGCTCGATGCGCACATTCTCGGCGGCGGCGAGGACCTCGAAGAACTCGTCGTCGCTCGGGAGGTCGGCGGGGATGTCGAAGATGTTGGTTTTGTGGGTAGTCATGCCTAAACCACTCCTACTCCGAAACCCGGAGTCTTGGCTTCGTCAGACCAGCGTCTGTCGGTTTGTCCTCAATCCATGTAGCGCTGCTACCTGTCAATCGGCCAAACCGACATCCATCTGGCCTGACTTTGCCAATTTATCCGGTTTCCGAAATAGGAGTGCTTTAGTTTGCCTCCGCAGATCGTGACCTGCAGAATTGAGCCCTTGGGTGCGTTCTTTCGAGAGGTACGGGTTGTTGGGGTGGCCCAGATAGCTATCAACCCGAGCAAGTGCCCATGAAATGGGGGCCGTCGGGGAACGTGCTTCCCTTACGTTGCAGGTCAGCGTCAATTAGTACTACTTGGTCACTTTCGGTGAACCCGCCCTGGAGCGGGCCAGGACTCTGTCGAGGACCGCTGAGAACCTGGCTCCCAAAATCGCACGGTCCATCATGGACGAGGGATAAATCCGCCCTTGGGCTCGACCTGATAGCAGGTCGGTATTTTGACGGGAACCGTGGTGAGGGGCTTGAGCCGGGCATCGGCGGGGACCCGAGCATACAGCCGGCGCAGCGGGCTTTTTCTGCCGCATCCACCGGCGCCCATCGGACCGCACACCGGCACCTTTTTGGTTCGCTGGCACTGGCGTTCAGGGTACCCCACAAACACATTGTGTTCGGCGTCGAGAAAGAAGTCTATCGTGACGGGCTCACACGCGTTCGCCTTGTAGACAACCAGCCAATGGTGCCCGTCGGAATCGACGAACAGCGCCCCGAGCCCCTCGCCGCCAGCCCCGCCGGGGCGGACGGTAGACAACGTATGCGATCGACCGTCGAACTGCCTGATATCGATGAGTCGCTTCCAACCCTGCTGATAGGCCTCACGCAACGTCGCTTCACGAACGAAGGCGTTCGTCTCCTCCATGATGCGTCGCCCCTGGGCTCGCGTCACGCAGCCATTGGAACCGATCTCGGGCGGCGCTGGTTCGACAGGCGCAGCCTCGCCTTCTTGAACCATGGGACCCAAATCGCGAGACCCCGCCGGCGACTCCTCGTTGGACGTCGACTCCAAAGCAGCGTCATTGCTCTCGTCGGGCTCCGCCTCCTCGGCGTCCTCGGCCTCCTCGGCATCCCCTCTGGGGCGGTGTTGGTCGGCGAGCTCCTCTTCCGACACAGACGATCCCTCGGGATGCCGCTCAGCTCCCTGGCCGGTCGCCGAGCACGCTGCCAGGCAACAGACTGTCAGCGACAAGAGAGCCCCAGCAAGCCTCAGGTTGGTGAGGTAACGCGTCTTCGCGATGGGATGAGCATGAGACATTAAGCAACACTCCTTGACCGATTCACACACGCCATAACCACTTCCCGTCATCGCCCTTACGTTCTCGGCGGGTTACTGAGAAATGCGTAAGTTGCTAAACCCGGAAATGGCGCAGTTGATTGGATGCAGATTGGTCACCGATGCAGCGAGGCGATGCCCCGGCGTATCGTCGAGCGAAATCGGTGACCAAGATGCGCCAATCAACAAGCCAGAACGGGTTTAGGAGCTTATGCGTTTCTCAATAGTTTGATGCCGACTTGTTCAAACTCACCCAGCGCTTCCGGCGCCGCAACACTGTGTCCGAGCAGCAGGCTATCTGATCGAGATGCAAGCAGGGTATCCGATGGCCCCCCCCAATGTGAAGGTCGGGCGAGCAGTGAGTCGACCAGTGGGGAGTGGCGTCGCCTGACTGCAGAAATAATCTGCCGCATGCGTCGGTTTTTTTGGGTGGCCTCTGGTCCCATCACGGATCCTGTGGTCCTATAACGGAGCCGGTCCTACAACGCATAAGGAACCCCCCATGACGCTCATCCGCATCATCTTGTGTTTCTTCCTGCCCCCGCTGGCCGTCTTTTTGACGATCGGCATTCGCACGCACTTCTGGATCAACATCATCCTGACGCTGCTCGGCGGGGTCCCCGGGATGATTCATGCTCTCTGGGTAGTGGCGCGCAACACCGACCGCGCTGGTTGACCGCGCACTCTCCTCACCGTTGCGGCCTCACGTTATCCACAAGTTCATGAAGGGACTGCGAGTGACGTGTCGGAGCGTGACCGTGGCCGTGCCCGTGACCGTGACCCGCCGTTCCCCTGCATATCTGGACGCGTTTGCAGATCGTTCCAGGTCGACCACAAAGCCGCTGGGCACCTGCCGAATACTGGGACGACAGCCGCGGATTCTACCATCAGGTCGGCCCGGAACCGGCGGGCTACGACCAGCCGGACTATTATTTCGGCGAGATCTACGTCGATGATAGCTGGCGGCGGCTGTACCTGGCCGATGCGCCGAGCTGGGGTGAGGTCGACAAGGTCGAACTCCAACGCCCCATTACTTGGGAGGACGGCACCATCGAATTCGCCCTCAACCTCGGCGCCCTGCAGACACACGACGAGCTGTATTTGTATTGGGTCGACAACTCCAATCAGGCCTCGCTGGCCGGCACGCTCGAACTCGGGGCGAACGAGGAGTAAATACGGCCCCGGCCGTCAATCCCAGTTGCCCTCGATGGTGCCGTCGAAGCGCTTTTTGAGGCCGGCCCAGCAGTCCTCGTAGTCCTGCTGGAGGGTGTCGAGGCCGGCAGCGTATTCGGTCAGATGCTGGGGGAGTCGGGCCTCGAACATAAACGCCATCGTGCCCTCGAGCTTCTGGGGCTCGAGGTCGGCCGTCGACGCCTTCTCGAAGGCGTCGGCGTCGGGGCCGTGGGCCAGCATGGTGTTGTGCAGGCTCATGCCGCCGGGCAAAAAGCCCTCTTCTTTGGCGTCATACTCGCCGTAGATCAGCCCCATGAACTCGCTCATGATATTGCGGTGGTACCACGGCGGCCGGAAGGTGTCCTCGCCGACCAACCAGCGGTCCGGGAAGATCACGAAATCGATATTGGCCGTGCCCGCCTCGGCTGACGGCGAGGTCAACACCGTAAAGATCGACGGGTCGGGATGGTCGAAGAGGATCGCGCCGACCGGCGAAAAATCGCGCAGGTCGTACTTATAAGGGGCGTAATTTCCGTGCCAGGCGACCACATCCAGAGGCGAGTGGCCGATGGTCGTGGAGTAGTGGCGGCCGCACCATTTGACGAAGATGCGGCTTTCGGTCTCGTCGTCCTCGAACGCGGCGACCGGGGTCTTGAAGTCGCGCGCGTTGGCCAGGCAATTCGCGCCGATCGGGCCGCGCTCGGGCAGGGTGAATTTGCCGCCGTAATTCTCGCACAAATACCCGCGCACCGGCCCGTCGACCAGCTCCATGCGGAACACCATGCCGCGGGGCACCACGGCGATCTCGCCGGGCCCCAGCTCCATGATTCCCAGCTCGGTGACCAGCCGGATATCGCCCTGCTGGGGAACGAAGAGCAGCTCACCGTCGGCGTTGAAGAAGTACTCGTTGTCCATCGACTCGTTGGCCAGATACACATGCGAGGCCAGCCCGCTCTGCGAGTCGACGTCCCCGGCGGTGGTGATGGTGCGCACGCCGTCGACGAAGTTCATCGACTCGTCGGGCATCGGCACCGGATCCCAGCGCCGCTGGCCCAGCGACAGCTCTCCTTCGTGCAGCGTCGGCGCGCTGCGCCACAACGGCTGGGTATACGGCTCGTAGTCACCCATATGGCGCACCGACGGCCGAATGCGATACAGCCAGGAGCGCTCATTAGTGCTGCGCGGCGCGGTAAACGGCGAGCCGGAGAGCTGCTCGGCGTATAGCCCGTAGTTGCAGCGCTGCGGGGAGTTACGCCCCTTGGGCAGTGCCTCCGGCAGTGCTTCGGTCTCGAAGTCGTTTCCAAACCCTGTCATATACTCGAGCGTCATCGCGTTACTCCGTCTGTTTTGATTTGTATGTCCTCCCCCTTATCCCATACCGCCCGCGAGGGAATCAACTCGCTTGCCACCTGTGCGGAACACGCTGGATACGGGGAGGTCTGGCGTTTTCGCGCCGATTCCGTATCATCCCCCACCGAGCCCCGCCGAGCGCATAAGCGCTGTCTGTAGTTGGAGCCTGCATGCGCGAAGAAGTCTCGCATATTTTCCGGGAGTCCGAGGGGGCCGAAACCCTTCGGCGCCTGGTTGATCTCATCCGCCCATCTTCGAGTGCGTCGCCCGAGGAGATCGACGCGAAGCTCTACGCCCTGGTGCACGTGCTGAGCGACGCCGACGCCGAGCGCGACGCCTTCGACGCGGCCGTGCGTCAGGTATTGAGCGACAGCCGGCTGGTCCACGCCCTCGCAGAGAGCGGCATCCTGGCGGACGTGGACTTCAGCCGTGAGCTGCGCCAACGACTCGCCCGCCGCCTGCTGCCTCCGCAGCTCCACCCGGACGATATCCGTCGGGACATCGACGCGATCTTTCGGCCGGGCGATTGGGAGTGGATCGTCGAGGCGTCCCACGGCGCCTGGGTGGAGTTGTTCGGCCTGATCGTCGACGAGCGCGACGCCGGCGGCCACGCCCACAGAGACCTGCTGGGGGCCGTCCAGGGGCTCGCCCAGCGCGTCGGAGCGTTGGGCATCGACGAGGAGCTCAACGCCAAGCTCTACGAGGTCGAGGACTACGAATCTCCCTTCCTCGATCTGGCCATCGAGGCCCACGACTTCCTCGAGGAGCACCGCAAACAGCCGGGCCACGATGCCAGCTACGCACGCCTGATGGACAAGGTGCGCGAGTGCCGCGATATCATCATCTATCTTCGCAAGAACAAGCCGATCTACGGCACCAGCCTGCGGTTGACCGCGCTGTCGCGGCGTCTGCTGCAGCAACTCGACCGCCTGGAGATGCTCTCGCACCTGGTCCACCCCCAGTCCAAGGGCGACTTCATCGACTGCTCGGCGCATCTATTTCGCGCGCTGATCGAGGCCGTCCAGAACGCCAATAACCTGGGCCGGTTGGTCAAGGAGAGCGCCGACCTGCTCGCCTTCCAGATCACCGAGGAAAGCGCGCGCAAGGGCCAGAAATATATCACCGATTCGCGAAGCGGCTATTGGAAGTTTTTGCGCGCGGCGATGCAGGGCGGCGCGATCGTGGCGGTGTTCGCAATCATCAAGATCTTCTTGGATAAATTGCCGCTCTCATTGGCGGCCGAAGGGCTCGCCTTCAGCATCAACTACGCGGCCTGCTTCGTGCTGCTATATCTGACCGGCTCGATCCTGGCGACCAAGCAGCCGGCGGTGCTGGCGGCCTCCATCGCACGCAAGATGGACGCCGCGGCCAGCCGACGGGGGGCGCTCGAAGGGGTGGCCGATGTGATCATTTTGGCCTGGCGCAGCCAATTCATCGCCTTCGTGGGCAACCTCATCTGCGCGGTGCCCGTAGCCTGGCTGCTCGCCTTCGGGTTGGACGCCTGGCTGAACACGCCGGCGGCCGACGCCACCAAGGCCGCCTATCTTCTCGACTCGGTTCACCCCTGGGCCTCCGGGGCGTTGTTTTATGCGGGCATTGCCGGTGTCTTCTTATTCTTGGCCGGCGTGATCACCGGCGTGGTCGAGAACCACGTGGTCTACGCCAATCTGCAGTCCCGCCTGGCCCAGCACCCGGCGCTGGCCTTCTTAGGAGACAAGCGAGACAAATTGGCCAAATTCGTATCTAAAAACCTGAGCATGATCACGGGCAATGTCGCCCTCGGATTCTTCCTGGGCTTCGCCGGCTCCATCGGTGTCTTCCTGGGGCTGCCCTTCGACATCCGACACATCGCCTTTTCCTCGGCCCACGTGGGCGTATCGGCGTTTTCGGCCCCGGAGTCGTTCACCGCCGAGGTGGCGGCCGTCGCCGCGCTGGGCGTGATCGGCATCGGCTTCTTCAACTTCCTGATCAGCTTCCTGCTGACGATGACCACCGGCCTGGAGTCGCGCCAGGTCACCTTCGGCCAGACCCGAGAGCTGGTGGGCATCCTGCTCCGACGGCTGGTCCGGCGGCCCTGGGAGTGGTTCCTGCCGCCCAAGACGCCCCGCTACCAGCTGCCCGAAGACGACCCCTCCAAAGTGCGCGAATAGGCTGTGTTGAGGCTTGGGGCTTGGGGCTTGGGGCTCGAGGCCGCCTTTCCCCAAGCCCCAAGCCCGAACCAGCACTGCCGGATGATTTGCTGGAAGATCTAGAAGCACACCGAAAAGACTTGCCTTTGCGCTTGCTATACCGGTGGGCGGCTGTTACGGATGTCCTCGTGACGGGGACATCCCGGCACCACATCTTGAGGAAAGCCTGCCTTTGACCTGGTATTTGGTTGTTTCGCGCAATCAGCATTGTTGGAAAGTAGCACCTTCCTTCGTAGATTTGCCTGAACAAGATTTCAGTTTTAGCTGGTCCATCCGAGAGACTGAGCGCTCGACGATTCGAGCGTTCGATATCTGCCCTTCGGGTCGGTCTCGCATGCGGACAAGTCCGCCGCGAGCACCTCGAAGATTCATGTAAAAGAGCATCACACTACAAGGAAAGCGTATGTCGAAAGTTCAAGGCAAAGTAAAGTGGTTCAACGAAGACAAAGGTTACGGCTTCATCGAGCGCGATGATGGCGGAGACGACGTCTTCTTGCACTTCAACGCACTCGCACAGACCGGTTTCAAAACCATCGCTGAAGACGCCGCCGTCGAATTCGACGTCGAGCAAGGCCCGAAAGGCCCGAAAGCTTCGAACGTGGTCCAGCTTTGACCCACGCTCGCAGCTTGGCGCGACGCCGCTAGCTCCTAGCAGCTAGCGACATCGCCCAGCGAGAAAAAGCCCCGGCCCCCCTTCATTGGGCGGCCGGGGCTTTTTTGTTCTTGGGGGGAGTTTGTACATCCTGCAGAGCTCCAACATCCTCTATTAACGGCTTGGGCCATTTAGGGGACGCCTTCTCGCGGCGTCTCGGGTTTGCGAGGGTCGCTCTCTCGCGGCGTCTCGTTTTCGAGGGTCGCGAACCTGAGCCAACTCGCACCACGCAGCCCCTAAATGGCCTTAGCCTTTAATAGAAGATGCTGCTGTCCTGCAGAACGCTCCACCGGGGCTTCGTGCATTCTGCAGAGCTCCAACATCCTCTATTAACGGCTTGGGCCATTTAGGGGACGCCTTCTCGTGGCGTCTCGGGTTTTCGACGGTTGCAAACAGAGCAACCGCCCCTGCACGCCTCTCCCGCAGCGTTTTCCGAAAAAAGACGCAACGAAACCGACTGTTTTGTCGATAACCAGAGTGTAGGCAATCGATTACGTGTCCGACCGCCAATGGGAGGCAATCATGAACTACTATTCTCGGATGTTCCTCCACCTCACGTGGAGCACCAAGCAACGCTCGAGCATAATACGAGGCCCGCTCGAAATTGCGGCACATAAGGCCATCCGCAGCACTGCTCGCGAGCTAGAGCTCGTCCCAATTTGCGTAAACTCAGCATGGACTCATACGCACTCTCTCATTAGCTGGACTCCGAGTGTACGCGTTGATGAGGCCGTCGATGCGATGAAGGAGGCCGCTGTTGATGCGTGGGAGGACCTGATGGAGGAGGACTCGCTCGACGGTCCCAGCCTCGAATGGCAAGAGGGCTTCTCGGTATTCTCGGTGAGTCCCGGCAAGGTCCAGACAATCAGAGAGTACGTGGCGAGGCAAAAGGACCGGCATCGCGACGGCGAACTTATCAGCCGCTACGAACCGTGTGCGCCCGCTGAGTCATAGAGCGCACCCTGCAGAGCTCCCACATCCTCTATTAACGGCTTGGGCCATTTAGGGGACGCCCTTTTGCAGCGTCTCGGGTTTTCGAGGTCGCTCTCTCGCGGCGTTTGGGTTTGCGACGGTCGCGAACCTGAGCCAATTCGCGTCACGCAGCCCCTAAATGGCCTTAGCCTTTAATAGAAGATGCTGCTGTCCTGCGGAACGTTCCATCGGGCTAACGTACATCCTGCCGGCCTCCCACATTTTCTATTAACGGCTTGGGCCATTTAGGGGACGCCCTTTTGCAGCGTCACGGGTTTGCGACGGCTACTTCACACGCTATCATCGCACTATCTAAGCGAGGAAGATGCCAGACTACCTACAGGTTGCCACGAGGACTGGGGCAGTGAACTACTTGAGAAGACCCAAGTTAAAGCGATTCAATCACCTCGCCGCCGTCATCGCTGTATATGTGTCGCTGCATGCAATCCTGCCTCCGATTGTGCATGCCAGTGAGCCGCGGTCGCGCCAGTCCGCCCAAGATGAACGTGGATTAGCGCCCACACTGCTTGGAAGCGCGTTGCTAATTGTGCTGCCAGGCGTGGATTATGAGATCGCGGATCGCGCCGGATGGTCGCTTCGCTGGCCCATTAATCCAGCATTTTATGTGCATGAGCAATGGGAGTTTGCCGTAGGGTTCGAGCCGCAGTGGCGTTTTTCTCCAGATTCGGAGTGGCGCTTGGCGACCTTTGGCCAAGCGGCGTACTTTCTTACACCTGCTCCGATGAAACGCAGTGAACTCGGGTTTTACGCGCAGCTTGGCTACATGTCTGGGGAGGCTCCGGGACCATTCAGCGGTCTGGGTATTGGCATCGGTGGAAAGGGGAAAATCATGGGTATTTCACTTCGCTACCAGCCATCCGGCAATGACCAACACTGGTCGCTGGGGACGGATTTGCAGCTCGGACGAGTAATCTACGCTTTATTTACGAGGTGATTAGTGCGCCTGAACCCATTGTGTTGGAAGGCAAGTAGACGGCGGGTGCAGTTTGAGGACACGTTGAGAGGGCCAAGGCTGCCCTTTAATCACAAGGCACTATTTCCCCGAAGCCACACGATGTGCGTCTTGGACTCATCGCCCGGCCGCTCTTAATCGTGCTCACTAAGATGCTCACGAACAGCCTTTACGAAAGACGGCACCGTCTTCGCCAGCCCGTCCATCAACTCCTCGAATGTCTTCGGCGGCTTTTCCAATGCGCGGGCTTGCGCCCGTAGAAGGGCCACAACTCCCTGACTGTCGAGATCGAAGAGATCGACTAAGAACTCATCCGGCGCCTGTGCCTCGATACCTTCCGGTAGAACTCGAAAGTCCTTCAGATTGTTCGTTGGGAAGAGCACGTTGGCATCAAGCACAACGCGAAATGTCACGGGGACCATGTCCCGCCCCCTTCTTACGGAAGTTCGTCGTAACCGCCGTACTCTTGGCTGAGACGTGTCAATTCATCCAAAGACTCGGCCCGCTCTCGATCGCGTTCCTTTTTGTATGTCATGACATCAGCGAAACGAATGCGCCGATGAGTGCCAGTCCGGGCAAACGGAATCTTACCGTCGTCGAGCAGCCGCACCAGGTACTGCCGACTTATGTTGAGAATGTCGGCTGCCTGCTGAGTGGTCAGCTCCTTGTGGACTGGAACGACCGTGATCGCGTCGCCGCGCGCCAAGACCTCTACGACGCGCTCCAGCAGATAAAATACCGACTCGGGAAGCGTGACGGATTGCCCTCCAGGGCCAATGATCTGGCACATCGCATCGCCACTCTGCCGGACATCGTCCGCAACGTCCTCGAGCATACGGAAAAGTTGGGCAAACTCCTCTCGTTGTTCATCGGGTGCCGCGACCGGCGACATACGACGAACCTGCTCTTCGACCGACGATGTATTTGGATCAACAGCCATCACGACCTCCTTAGACGAGCTACTCGATGCCTTTTGCATCTCAAAAATAGACACTATTCGACGTAGGCACAACCCCTAAACGGCGTAAGTGCAACCTTCCCGCAGAGTAAACGCGGCCACGTCGCGACAAATTTCCTCGCGGCGCTTCGGGTTTGCGAGGGCCTCCTCACACGCTATCATCGCACCATCTGAACGAGGCAACGGTCGATGACGTATCGTAATAACAACCCAACGGCGTGCGGGCGCACACCGGCGATCCTCGTCGCCGCGGCCGCGCTGCTGCTCACGGGGTGTCTGCCGTTTGCCTGGGCGACGCCGCCGGCGCAGGTCGAGTTCGGGGTGGCGCCGCGCGTCACGCACACAGACGCCGACTCGGACGAGTCCGAGGTCGACGTCGTCTTTCCGCTGCGCGGCTCGGTCAACCCGTTGCAGCTCTTTCCCTCCCTGGGCATGCGTCACATCGACGCGGGCATCGGCTATCAATTCGTCCCCGGCTCCACGCGGCCGTTTTTGCACGGCCCGTTTTTAGAGATCGGCTTTCTATACGGCGAGCCGTTTACGGCGCCGGCCGACGGTCACGGACGTGATGCGACGGTGCCCCGATTCGGCGTGCGCGCCAAGGGACACGGCCTGTCCTCGGCCTCCTCCGACCAACCGCTGAGCGCGGCCGGCTCGCTGCAGCTTTCGATGGAGTGGCACGGCTTCCACGACAACCCGCTGTCGGGCTGCCAGGACACCTCCGAGGACGACTTCGACGATCCCTATTGGGACGACGAAGACGA
Source organism: uncultured Bradymonadales bacterium (assembly GCA_964386725.1). Classification (GTDB taxonomy): domain Bacteria; phylum Myxococcota_A; class Bradymonadia; order Bradymonadales; family Bradymonadaceae; genus CAYLTX01. The sequence goes on from CAYLTX010000048.1 coordinate 39,229, forward strand.
CGAAGACCAGTCGGTGACCTGCGTCAGCGGCCTGGCCTACGGCGAGAGCGCGATCGGGTTCTTCGTCGAGGGATCGATGGCCCGCATCGGCGGCCGGGACCAGTGGTGGGCCGGCGCCGGCATACTCATGCGCGTGCCGGCGACGATGGGGCTGGGTGTGGTTGTCGGGGATATTTTCTAACTACGATTACGCCCGCTCTGCGTTATTCGCGAAGTCTTCGATGCTTCGGGGTTTCTTGGTTCGGGGTTTCTTGGTTCGGGGTTTCTTGGTTCGGGGTTTCTTGGTTCAGGGTTTCTTGGTTCGGGGTTTCTTGGTTCGGGGTTTCTTGGTTCGGGGTTTCTTGGCTCTGAGCAACCCTCAACCAGTAGTTCAACCCACCTGCAGGGCCTCCGGATATCATAGAAGCAGGTTCGACCCGGAGCCCACGGACGCCCGAATGCCAAGAAACCCAGTAGTTCAACCCACCTGCAGGGCCTCCGGACATCATAGAAGCAGGTTCGACCCCGAGCCCACGGACGCCCAAATGTCAAGAAACCAAGCAGTTCAACCCACCTGCAGGGCCTCCGGACATCATAGAAGCAGGTTCGACCCCGAG
>CAYLTX010000049.1:0-39634 GCA_964386725.1 uncultured Bradymonadales bacterium
GAGCCATCCGAGCCACCCGAGCCACCCGAGCCACCCGAGCCACCCGAGCCACCCGAGCCAAATGGTTGATTGACTCATGGCCAACTTCCTGAGGTTCGCATTATTCGGCGTCTTCGAGGCCGTCCGTGAGCGTAGAATCCCACTGCATAAGCTCTTCTTGAGCCGTCTTTACTGCCTCGGGATCGCGGTAGGTCTCTTGCATGCGCTCGTAGAAGATCGCCTCCTCGAGAAGTTTGATGGCACTCTCGACGAGTTTCGTCTGAGATTCACCGGTCTCATCGGACAAACGCGACAGCACTTCGTGCGATTCTTTGCGGATTCGTATGCTCGCCATGCTAAACCTCCGTCGAGTTGCAGTCGCATAGATTCGGGCATGCATGCGGATATGCATGCACATATGTACGTAGAAATATCCGCGATGCTCTATTTGGTCATCGGAGGGGAGCTTCTGCCGCGCGCCGCTCGGCCTCGCCGAGCCTCGAGAGCGCCCGGGCGCCGATATCCTCGACCACGATCGAGGCACACGCGGCCGCAAACCGCGCCGCGTCGACCGGCGCGGCACCTCCAGCAACACGATGACAAAAGCTCGCCGCGAATACGTCGCCTGCGCCGGTGGGATCGACCGCGTTGGTGGGGTAGATGCCGACTTCGGTGGGATCGCCGTCGACGTAGATCCGGCTTCCCCTCTCGCCGAGCGTGAACGCGACGACGGGCACGGTGCTTACTAGTTTGTCGAGAAGCCCCGGCTGGTCGATGACGTCCTCTTCGCTCAAACAGGCGATGTCGACGCCCTGGAAATCTTCCTCGCTGACCTCCCAGCGCTGCTGTATAACCCGTTGGGCTACCTCTGGCGCGCCGCGTCGCTGGGTTTGCTCGAATTGGGAGGTGTCGACTTCGGGGCCGGCGACTTTGATCCAGCCCTGGATGTTGATGGCTAATAAGCCATCTCCGACGGCCTGTTTCCACTCCAACAGATCGAGCTCGCTCAGCACCGGCGCGAGGTGGACCAGGTCGGCGTCGAGCCAACCTGCCGGCGCCATATCGGGAGTGACTTTGGGCGCCTGCGCCTCGAGCAGTTGAATGCGCGGCTTATTCGGCGGGTAGTAGTTGGCGAAGACGGTGGTTTTGCCGGCGCGGTGGATGGTGGCGTCGAGGTCGCTGACCTCGTCGTCGCGGGTGAAGTCGGTGCCGACGACGCTTACGAGGTGGGTCGTATCCGCACCGGTGCCAGACCATCTTGGTCTGGAGGCGAGGCGGTCGAGTGCGTCATGGACCTTGGCGCCGTAGAAGGCGCAGCCGCCGGCGACGAGGCCTTCTTCGTAGTGGTCGTGGGTGATGTGGCCGGCTGTGAGGGTTTTCATGGTGTAGTTTCTTGCTGTACGGGGCCCCCTCCGCCTCCGCTTCGCTCCGGCACCTCCCCGAACCGGGGAGGGGACGTAGGGCACTTTGTGGCGTGGAAGATTATCGAAGCCTTACGTCCCCTCCCCGAGCGGGGGAGGTGCCGAGCGCGTAGTTTAGCGCGAGGCGGAGGGGGCCTCAGCCATTACACTCTTCTCAATTAAAAAACTCCCCACAACTAATATTATAACTCTGCCCCGTAATCGCACTCGCACCGTCCGAGCACAAAAACTCAATGAGCCCCGCTACATCCTCCGGCTCGACCATCCTGCCGAGCGGAATCCCGTCGATAGCCTGCGCCCGAAACGCCTCGGTTTCCACGCCGGCTCGCCTGGCGCCCTCGGCCGAATCCGCGCGCGACATCGGGGTGTCGACCCAACCCGGGCAGACCGCGTTGACGCGGATACCGCGCGGGGCGAGCTCGAGCGCGACGCATTTTGTCAGCCCCAACACCGCGTGCTTGCTGGCCGTATAGGCCTCGTAGGCGGCGCGCGCGTTCTTGCCCAGTCCCGACGAGACCGTCACGATGCTCGCCCCGTCAGCCATCGTCTTCGCGGCTGCTTTGACGCAGTAGTAGACTCCGTGGACGTTCACATCCATCGTCTGGTGCCAGACCTCGTCGCTCTCCTCGTCGTCCAGCCGCGCCTGCCGGCAGACCCCGGCGTTGGCGACCAGCACGTCCAGCGGGCCGATGCTGGCGACGAGCGCCTCGACGGCTTCCTGGTCGGTGACGTCGAGCTGGTGGGCTTCGACGGCGCCCTTGTCAGGGCGAGCAAGCTCGGCCTTGGCGGCCTCGAGCTTGTCGGCGCTCCTGCTGGCGATGTGGACCGCGTCGCCGGCTTCGACGAACGCGCGCGCGGCTTCGAGGCCGATGCCGGAGGAGCCGCCGGTGATGAGGATGTTTCGTGGCATGGGTTCAAACTCCACAACAATCACATGAGGTTCTAACGTCTAACGCAAATCGTAGTCTGCGACGTCGCCGTTTGACGTCGCCTCAAATAGAAGATGTGTGGTTGCTGGGAGATCCTCTATTTAAGGCGCCTGAACAGCGGCGCGAACTACAATTTGGGTTCGTTCTTAGGAGGCTTCCGGGTTGACGTCGCCTCAAATAGAAGATGTGTGGTTGCTGGGAGATCCTCTATTTAAGGCGCCTGAACAGCGGCGCGAACTACAATTAGGGTTAGGCGTTAGCGGCGTATTGGGTTGTTGAGAGAGGGTCGCCGCCCCAGACCCTCAATAACTCAATTCAATCGCCTCTTTAAGCACCCCATCGGACACCGGGATCGTGTAATCGTCGTCCACCGACCAGAGGTGGCCGGGGGCGTCGACCAGCGCCATGCGCGTGCCCTCGGTGAGATAACGCTTGTTGAAGCGCATCATCGCCAGGATGTCGTCGACGTCGATATTTTGGGGGATGCGGGTGGGGAGTTCGTATTTCTCGATGACTTTTCGGTGCAGCTCGATCATCTCGTCGCCGCAGGCGCCCAAAAGGCGCGCCACGCGCGCGGCGACCATCATGCCGATGCCGACCGACTGGCCGTGGTTGAGGTCGTAGCCGGAGAGATATTCGATGGGGTGGCCCACGGTGTGGCCGTATTGGAGGACCATGCCCTCGCGGAGCTCCTTGGGGTCGACGGCCATCAGCTCGCATTTGAGCTCGATATTTCGGCGCACCACATGCTCCAAAAAGTCCGGGTCACGCATGTCGCCGTCGAAGTCGAGCAGGTAATCGAGGTAGTCGGGGTCTTGGCCCAGGGCGTGTTTGACGACCTCGCTGAGCCCGTCGGGGATCAGCCAATCCTCGAGGGTGGCCAGCACCTCGACGTCGACGGCGATATTCATCGGCGGGTAGTAGGCGCCGACCAGATTCTTGCCGCGCTCGCCGTTGACGCCCTGCTTGTGGCTGATCGCCGCGTCGCATTGGGCCATCAGGGTGGTGGGCACGTGGACCAGGCCGATGCCGCGGTACAGCGTCGAGGCGATGAATCCGCACACGTTGCACACCGCGCCGCCGCCCAGCGACACCAGCACCGAGCGCTCGTCGATGCCCTCGGCGAGGACGTGCTCGACCAGGCGGGTGTAGTTGCGCAGGGTCTTGGACTCCTCGCCCTCGGCCATGACCACCCGGCGCACGTCGTAGCCCATCTTACGCAGGCCCCCCACGAAGTCGTCGCCGTATAATTCGTTAACGCGCGTGTCGGTGAACACATAAATCGGCGAGGAGGCGCTGGCCTCGGGGATGAGCTCGAGGGTGCTGGGCTCGCGCACGAAGCCGCGCTGGACGAAGACCTCGGTCTGAGCGGGCTTGCCGGTCTCGAAGCTATAATGGTGGGTCGGGGCGGTGGTCTCGGCGGTAAAGCTCGGCTGGAAGACCGCGTCGCCGCGTCGGCGCTTGCGATACTTCATCTCGGCGCGGATCAGCGCCGGCGGGGTGTCGATGTCGTGCCAGCTCGGGCCGTCGCTTCCCCGCTGAGGAACAAAGCGCGCGCCCACCTTGCCGTCGGCGGCGAGCCGGGCGACGGCCGCGGTCAGCCCGACCGGCTCACGTTCGGCGAGCGCGGCTTCGAGGGCGTCGAAGAGGGCGGGGCGTGCGGCGAAGAGTCCGGCGTCGACGCCGTCGAATGTCTCCAGATCGCGCCCCGCGCCGACCACCTGGTCGCCGTCGAGGCCGACCTTGACGGCGTCGTCGAGGTCGTAGACGCCCTCGACGTCGCGGTCGACGAGCATGCGGGCGACCTGGCCGTCGGGCAGGTCGCACTCGGCCATGCGCTCGACGAGCGCCGGGTCGAAGACGTGGTCGGCCATGGCCAGCAAGAAGGGCTCGTCGAAGCGCTCGCGCGCTGCCAGAAGCGAGCTGGCCTGGCCGTTTTGCCAGCCGGGATGCTCGACGAGCTCGACCTCGAGCCCCAGATCGGGGTGATTGGTCAGCTCGCGCACGATCTGGGCGGCCTCGAAGCCGACCACGACCACGGCGTGCTCGACGCCGGCCGCCTCGAGCTGGGAGAGCACCCGAATGACCAGCGGGCGCCCGCCGACGTCGACCAGCGGCTTGGGAGTATTGGGTCGGTCGAGGCGCGCGCCTCGGCCTGCGGCGGGGATAAGGGCTTTTTTATACATGATAGCTTGGAAAACGTCTGGAATCACATCGAGTTGACACCGGCATAGGGTGTGCATGTTACGTGCCATGGTCGTCCCCCCCGGGGGCGCGTTCCGAAGGCCCGGTTGGAGCGTTGGCACTCCAGCCTTCAGAGCGAAGCGGCTCAGCGCTCATTGTGACGGGGGGCGGTGGAGCAGACGTACTCCACTGCCGTGAGTGCGCTCGCGCTGCCCCGGCCGCTGGCCGCCGTGAATTGCACCATGCGCCCACTCGGCCGGACTGGCGCGTACAGGCAGGGGCCCGATGGGCGGCCAAGGGAGGCCTGCGCAGTGGCCTCAGGTGGAAGCACCTGCTCGTCGAGTTTATGCTTGGAAGTAGTGGTGACGTTTCTACTTTGACAGATGCCACCACAATCGAACCCGGATCTCTTTTCATTCCACGAGCCTCGAGAGGTCATCGTGAGCAAACAGAACGAGACGCCCAATATCAAAAAAGCCGATGGCAAGCTGGCAGTCTTGTTGCCCGGTATGGGAGCGGTGGCCACCACCTTCATTGCCGGGGTCATGGCGGTCCGAAAAGGCCGCGGCCAACCCATCGGCAGCCTGACTCAACTCGGGCGTATGCCCAATGTGGAGGACCCGCCGCTGATCCAGGACGTGCTGCCGCTGGCCGGCCTCGACGATTTGGTCTTCGGGGGGTGGGATATCTTTGAAGACGATTGCTATCAGGCCGCCCAAGACGCCGGGGTGCTCGACAAAGAAGACCTCGACGAGGTGGCCGACGAGCTGCGCCAGATCCGGCCGATGAAGGCGGTCTTCGACTCCAATTATGTGCGCAACCTCAACGGGCCCAACGTCAAAGAGGGCACCAACAAGATGGATCTGGCCGAGCAGCTCATCGACGATATCGAGGGTTTCATCGCCGACAACGATTGCAGCCGCGCGGTGGCCATCTGGTGCGGTTCGACCGAGGTGCACGTCGCCCCCCGCGAGGTCCACCTGTCGCTGGACGCCTTCGAGCAGGGCCTGGAGAATAGCCACGAGGCGATCAGCCCGACGATGATCTACGCCTACGCCCACCTGAAGGCCGGCGTGCCGTTTATCAACGGGGCGCCCAATCGCGCGCTGGATATCCCGGCGCTGAGCGAGATGGCCCGCATACAGAAGGTGCCGGTGGCCGGCAAGGACTTCAAGACCGGCCAGACATTGATGAAGACCATCCTCGCTCCCGGCTTTGCCAGCCGCCAGTTGGGCGTGCGCGGGTGGTATTCGACCAATATTCTGGGCAATCGCGACGGCCAGGTCCTCGACGACCCGGGCTCGTTCAAGACCAAAGAGGAGAGCAAGCTCTCGGTGCTCGACTCCATCTTCCGCCCCGAGGACAACCCCGAGTTGTACGGGGATATGACCCACAAGGTGCGCATCGATTATTACCCGCCGCGCGGCGACAACAAAGAGGGTTGGGATAATATCGATATCTTCGGATGGTTGGGCTATCCGATGCAGATCAAGGTCGACTTTTTGTGCCGCGACTCGATTTTGGCCGCCCCGTTGGTGCTCGATCTGGCATTATTCGCCGACCTCGCCCACCGGGCCGGCCTGAGCGGAGTGCAGCGCTGGTTGTCGTTTTATTTCAAAAGCCCGCAGACCGACGAGGGCGAAACGCCCGTCCACGACCTCTTTGCTCAACGACGCATGCTGTATAACCAGCTCGAGGCCTTCGGAGCGCTGGCCGCCTCCGACTCGCCTTGGGATACCAACGCCGTCGACGCCAAGTCTCATGCGCGCATCTCCTCGGAGCTCTGAGCCATGTGCGTGGCTGCGTGACCGGTGAGCGGGAGGAGTGATGGAGGAGCTTTCACAGTGGCAAGAGGTCTTGTGGATCCTCGCGCCGGGCCTCGTTTTGGCGGGCCTTCTATTGGGCCTCTTCGCCGTCTATACGGTCACCTCGGGCCGCGTCGATCCGGCGGCCAGCCGCGATGAGGGCTCGGTGCTGCTTCCCCGGCTGGTCATCGGGTTTTGGTATTGGTTGGTCAATCCCATCGTCGACTGGCTGGGACGCGGCGGCGTGCATCCCAACCACATCACCCTCTTTTCATTGGGGCTGGCCACCCTGGCGGCGGTGTCGCTGGGCGCCGGGCATTTTATGCTCGGCTGCTGGCTGGTGGTGGCCGCAGCAAGCTGCGACTTGCTCGACGGCCTGCTGGCCCGGCGCACCGACTCGGGCTCACCCGCCGGCGCCTTCCTGGATTCGTTTGCTGACAGAGTGGCCGAGGGGATCGTCTTCGCCGGCATCGCCTACTACGGCGCCGGCGGCCTGCTGACCTGGATGGCGCTGTGGGCGATGCTCGCCTCGGTGTTGGTCAGCTATGCGCGCGCTCGAGGCGAGGCGTTGGGGGCCCCCGGTAAGACCGGGTTGATGCAGCGGCCCGAGCGGCTCTTATGGCTGATCGTCATCCTCTTTGTCGCCCCAATCGCCGCAGTCTTTCTGGAGCCGGGCGCCGCCCAGCCGGTCATGCATGTGGCCGTGGGCGGTGTGGGCCTGCTCGCGCTGTTGACCTCGGTGACCGCTGCAAGGCGCGCCCATTCGATCGTCGACGAGCTCAGCGACGATGACGTCGAGCAACAGGATACAGAGCGGCGTGATGTCGGGCCGCGCGAGCAGCCGGCGCAAGCCGAGTAGGGCGGTTCGGCCGGCGGCGAAGCTGCCTCGACATGAGTCGTATCAGAATATGCCGAGATGAACTTGGGGTTGGGATTGCGGCGAAGATGCAGTGGAGGCTTCGATGTCGATTTGGCGCGCCTATATCGACTTTTGTCAGCGAAACGGCCGGCGGCTGATGGTTGGCGTGGGGCTTGTGACGCTGCTCGCCGTGGGCATCGCCTCGCAGCTGGGTATCCAGGCCGATCTGGCCCGGCTGCTGCCCGCGTCCGCACCCAGCGTCGTCGGCCTCGAACAGCTCGAAGAAGCCTATGGAGGCCACATCGGCCGGCTGACGGTCGTCCTCGACGCCGACGAGCGCCTCGAAGAACCCGGCCCGAAGCTGCGAGAACTGGCCGATCGCCTCGACCGGCGCCTGTCTACTCTCGAAGACGTCACCCGCGTCGAGTCCCGTCGGCCGGTGGAGTACTTCGAGCGCCACCGGCTGCTCTACGCAGACCTCGATGATCTTCGCCGCGCGGGCCAACGCCTCGACGAGCGCCTTCAGTGGGAGAAGGCCAGGCAAAACCCGCTATTCATCGGCCTGGGTGAGGAGGAGCCGCCGCAGATAGACCCCTCCGAATTCGGCGCCGACTATCGCGAGCTCGCCCCGTCGGCCTACTATATCAACAAGCGGGGTGACGCGCTGGCGCTCTTTATCTATCCGAGCTTTCCCGCCGCGCAGCTCGACCGCTCCCAGCAACTCGTCGACCGGGTCGAGGAGGTCGTGCGCGACGAGCTCGGCGCCCATGTGGAGTCCGAGCAGAGCGTCGCATTTGGACTGACCGGCCGCTATAAGAAGCGCATCGATCTGCAGTCGATGCTGCGCCGCGACCTGACCGTCTCGACCGCGCTGGCGCTGGCGTTGATCCTGGGATTCCTCTTCTTCTTTCTGCGCAGTTTTCGCGGCACGCTGGTGGTCCTGGTGCCGCTTGTCACCGGTACGATCTGGGCGTTCGCATGGGCCCAGCTGGTCTTTGGGAGCCTCAATATCATGACCGCCTTCCTCGGGGCGGTCCTGCTGGGCCTGGGCGTCGACTACGGCATCCACCTCTATTCGCGCTACCACCACGTAGCCCCTGACGAAGACGTCGTCGGGGCGCTGGTCGAGACGCTGGTGACGACCGGCCGGGCCAACCTCTTCGCGGCGCTCACGACTGCGGTGGCCCTGGGCAGCTTGCTCGTATCGGAGTTTCAGGCCTTTTTGGAGTTTGGTGCGATCGCGCTGGGCGGGCTGCTGCTCATCCTCATCGCCTACTTCATCCTCTTTCCGTGCATCGTATTATGGGCCCACGAACATCATCAGGAGCTGCCACCGCCGGCCTCGGGCGCCCTGAGCGCGAAGCTATCGCAGCGGCTGCTGCGCGGTACGCCGCGACAGGTCGGCCGGCGCTTGGGCCGCTACAGCACCGCTGTTCGCGTGGCGCTGGTCGCACTGGTGGTCGTGGCCTCGGTGGGTCTGCCACAGATGGGCTTCGAGCGCGACTTCTCGGCCATTCAGTCGACCTCGGCACCCTCCTGGCGGCTCGACAAGCAGGTCAACGCGCTCTTGGGCCGCTCTCAGACGCCCGCGGTGGTGCTCACTGACTCCGAACAGCAAGCCGAGACGCTGGCCAGCAGGTTGCGGCGCGAAGTCGCCAAGCAGCCCGAGGGCTATACGGTCGACCAGGTCATCTCCCTGGCCAGCTTCGTGCCCGATCGACAATCGGAGAAGCTCGACGTACTCGATGCGCTGCGACGCCGGCTCGAGGGGCTTCCCGAGAGCGCGCGCACCGACAAGTTGCAGTCCTTGCTCACCGAGATCGAGCGTGTGCTCGCCGCGGGCCGAGTGCGCGCCGAGGACCTGCCGAGCGAAGTCCGCGTGCCGTTTTCCCGAAAGGACACCGATAAAAACGCCGTCGTGCTCATCTTCCCGGCCATCACCCTGTCGGATATGGACGAGGTCGAGGATTACGCCGAGTTTTTGCGCGACCTGCCCGCCGTCGACGGACGGAGCTACGACGCCATCTCCGACGCGCTTCTGCTCAGCGATATCGTCACCATGGCCGAGCGCGACGCATATTGGATGCTCGGCATCACCATCACCGGCCTTGTCTTGCTGTCTGTGCTGGCTTTTCGCGATCGCAGGCTCGTGGGCTTGCAGTTGGCGATCTCCGCCGTGGCGATCTTGGTCGCCATTGGGATCAACGGCCTCTTCGGCGTCGACTTCAACTTCATGAATATCCTGGTGTTGCCCATCTGGCTCGGCCTGGGAGTCGACGCCGCCTTTCACCTGTTGATACACGTCGAAAACGGCCACGACCTGCGTCCCCATATCACCGTCGGTCTGGCCGTCTCTGCGAGCTATCTGACGTCCATGATCGGATTTGCGACCCTGCTTTTAGCCCGCCACAACGGGCTTATGTCGCTCGGGCAGGTGGCCGTATTCGGTCTCGGGTCGATATTATTGATCAACCTCTTGGTGCAGATGAGTCTAGTCGCCGGCGAGCACGCGACTCGTCATTCAACAGACCGAAGTGAGCCGTGAGACCATCTCCGCTCAAAAAGAGCCTGCCATTTATTCTGGTGGGCGTCGCTCTGGCGATTTACTTCAGCATCAACCCGCCGCGCCTAGAGCATGTGGCTGTGTTGGCGCTGTTGGGAGGACTGTGCTTCGCCGCGGATTGGTCGCGCGACCTGGCGGTGGCGTTGGTCCCCGCCGGTATTTTCGGCTACGCCTACGACTCCTTGCGTCTGTTCGCCGAGCGCTCCTACCACGCGGTCATCGTCGAGCCGATCTACCGCGCCGAGCAATACCTATTCGGTTGGACGGGTTCCGGAGAGCTCGGCCCGGTCGACTTCTTCCGCGACCACCACCACCTGGCCATCGATCTCTTGGCCGGCATGCTCTATTCGACCCACGTACCGTCGATCTTGATCTTCGGCGTCTATCTGTGGTGGCGAAGCTGGAAGGGGGAGGAAGTCAGCGCCACCGCGGACAAAATGGCACCCAAAGCCGGGCGCCGCGACAAGCAACAAGCCCGCGTCCACCGCTTCATGTGGGGCTATTTGATCTTCAACCTGCTCGGCTTCGTGGTGTGGGTGGTCTTTCCGGTCGCCCCGCCGTGGTACGTCGAGCATTACGGCTTTGCCGCCCCGGGCGAGGCGATCCCGGGCGACCCGGCGGCGCTGGCCCGCGTTGATGCGTTCGTGGGCTACCCTCACTTCAGCAGCATCTATCGCGAGGCGACCTACGTCTTCGGCGCGATGCCGTCTTTGCACGTGGCCCCGGCGTTCTGGATTGCCTTCTGGGCGCGACTGCGGCCCATTAAGTGGGCGGCGAGCCTCTACGCCGCGATGATGTCGTTCTTCGCGGTCTACCTCGGCCACCACTACATCATCGACGTCCTCGCCGGCGCCGCCCTCGCCTGGGCCGTCTACCTCGCGCTCGCCCACACCCGCCTCGGCGAGCTGCCCGACCGAGCCGCCGCGCGCATCAAGGAGGCGCTCGACGACCTCCTGGAGCCGCGTGCTCGGCAAGAAGAGGCGACCAGCGAGGCGTAGGCCTTGCAGGGATCGAGGCATCCGCTATTCAGGGCTTGGAGCATTTTAGGGTCGTTCTCTCGCAGCGTCTCGGGTGCTCGATGGTCGCGAACCTGGACTACTTCACGTTACGCAACCCATAAATGGCCTCAGCCCCTAATAGATAGCGCTGCTGGCCTGCAGGGCACTCCGTCGAGCTAACGTAGGCCCTCACTCCAACTCCACATCCCGCACTACGATCGAGGCCATCCCCTCCGAGATATCCACCAGCCGCCCGCGGCGCTTGCGCCCTTTCGTGGCGCTGGCCGACGCGCCGACGTTGAGCGCGACCAGCCCCGGGCGGGGCTCGTAGGGTTTCCAGAAGTCGTGTTTGTGGCCGTGGAGCACGAGGTGGATGTCGTGATTTGTGGCCCATTCGAGCAGGGCGTCGGTATCCTCGAGTGGGGCCATCAGGCCCTTGGGTGCCGTGGAGACGCCTTTGCGAAGATGGTGGTGGACGCAGAGCACCTGTCCGAACCGCGCCGGCTCACCGGCTGGCTCACTTAGCCGGGCGTCGACCTCGTCGCGCTGGGCTCGGCCGACCGCGCCCAGCGAGAAGAAGCCGACCGAGGACGCGTTCTGGCGCTCCTTCTCGCTTCGCTCGTGCACTGGTAGCCCCTTCATCGAGTCGAATAGCACCAGGTCGAGGCCGAGCAGGCGCTCCACGCGCGGGAACTCGCCGAACAGCTCCTCGAAGGGCCCCGGCGCGCCCGGCTCGGGCACGTCATGGTTGCCGGGGATGCACACATACGGAAAGGGCGCCTCATCGAGCATACGCTTTGCATCCTCGAGCCGGCCGCGGTCGCCGGGCTCCTCGACCAGATCCCCGGTGACCGCCAACACGTCGACACCCTCGCCGGCGAAGCCCTCCAGCCACCGCTCGAGGGCTCGCTCGCGCGGGAGGTCGTCGCCCGAGGGCTTGCCGAGGTGAAAATCGCTTATGTGGGCGAGGCGTAGGGTGGCGGGGTTGTTCGGTGTGTCGGAGCTGAATTCGAATTTTGTGGTTTTTAGATGTTTCATGGGTGGTTGGGTTGGTTGAGCTCAACGTTGTCCGGGGACCCCCCACCGCCTTGCGCTGTAAAGCACGGTCAAGCCGCATAAACGAACGCGCCCCAACCCGACGCATAAATTCTTAAACTTCCACCTGCCCTGACCCAGATCTGGAAGGTCTGGCACCGAAGGTGGGCCCGGATCTTCGCCTACTCGAGCACCGCCACCAAATCCCCCGCATCGACCTGGTCGCCCTCGGCGACCTCCAGGTGAGAGACCGTGCCGTCGGTCGGGGCGGTGATATTGGTCTCCATCTTCATCGCCTCGGTCGACAGGAGCACCTGGCCCTTTTCGACCTCGTCGCCGACGCCCACGGCCAGCGAGATGACCTTGCCCTGCATGGAGGCGCCGACCTGGTTGGGGTTGGTCTTGTCGGCTTTGGGGCGGGCGGCGGCGCCGAGCTCGGCGGATTGGTCGACCACGACGACCTCGCGCGGCTGGCCGTTGAGCTCGAAGTAGATGGTGCGCGTGCCGTCCTCTTCGAGCGGGCCGATGGTCAGCAATTTGATGACCAGCGTCTTGCCCTCCTCGATGTCGACCATCGTCTCCTCGCCCGGCTTCATGCCGTACAGGAACGAGACGGTGTCGAGGATGCGAAATTGGCCAAACTCGTCGATGGAGCGAGCCAGGTCGGTGAAGACCTTGGGGTACAGCGCGAAGCTGATCTCTTCGCGGCGGGTGGGCTCGCGGTCCAGAAGCTCGGCGAGTTCGTCGGCCTTGGCCTCCCAATCGTAGTCGTCGAGGTGGTCGCCGGCGCGGTCGGTGATCGGCTCGGCGCCGCGGGTGACGATCTGCTGGAGCTTCTCGGGGAAGCCGCCGTGGGGCTGGCCGAGCCGGCCCATGAAAAAGTCGATGACTGACTGCGGGAAGTCGACGTCTTCGCCGGCCTCGTGCTTGTCGAAGACGTCCTGGACGGACATATCGTTGCGCACCAAGAACATCGCCATATCGGCGACGACCTTGCTGGTGGGCGTGACCTTGACCAGCCGGCCCAGCGCCTGGTCGACCTCGCGGTAGGTGCGCGTGATGCGCTCCCACTGGTCGCCCAGGCCCAGTTGGATGGCGCGCGGGCGCAGGTTCGAGTATTGGCCGCCCGGAATCTCGTGGAAATATACGTCGGTCGTGCCCGACTTCAGGCCCGACTCGAAGGGATGGTAGATCTCGCGCAACAACTCCCAGTGATCGGCGAGCTTCTGCAGCTCGCGCACCGGAAGATCCGGCTGGCGAGGCTGGCCCTCCATGGCGGTGACCACCGCGTTCAAAGACGGCTGGCTGGTCAGCCCGGCCATGCTCGACAACGCGCAGTCGATGATGTCCACATTCGACTCGGCGGCCATCAGATACATGGCCACGCCGTTGCCGGAGGTGTCGTGGGTGTGCAAGTGGATCGGCAGATCGACCGAGTCTTTGAGCGCCTCGATGAGAATTTTGGCCGAATAGGGTTTGAGCAGCCCGGCCATATCCTTGATGTTCAGGATATGCGCGCCGCGCTCCTCGAGCCGCTGGGCCAGGTCGACGTAGTAGCCGACGGTGTATTTGTCCTCGTCGGGGTCGGCCACATCCCCGGTATAGCAGATCGACGCCTCGGCGATCTTGCCCTGCCGATTCACCTCCTCGATCGCCAACTCCATATTGGGCAGGTAGTTGAGCGCGTCGAAGATGCGAAAGACGTCGATGCCGGCCCCGGCGGCCTCCTCGACGAAGGCGCGGACCACGTTGTCCGGATAATTCGTATAGCCCACGGCGTTCGCGCCGCGCAGTAGCATCTGGAAGAGCGTGCCGGGCATCTTCTCGCGCATCCGGGCCAGCCGCTCCCAGGGGTCCTCCTTGAGGAAGCGCATGCACACATCGAAGGTCGCTCCGCCCCACATCTCCTGCGAGAAGATATTGGGCAGCGCCTTGGCGGTCATCGGCGCGATGTCGACCAGGTCTCGTGTGCGAACGCGGGTGGCCAGCAGCGATTGGTGGGCGTCACGGAAGGTCGTGTCGGTGATGAGCAGCCGCTCGTGGTCGCGAATCCAGGAACTCAGGCCCTCGGCGCCTTCCTCGCGAAACACGCGGTAGGCCGGCGATTCGTTGATCTCAGAGGCCTTGGGGTGCTCGGCCGGCGTGGGCACGATCAACGGCTCGGGGCGCTCGAGCTTATTGCCGGTGCCGGGCGGTCCGTTGACGGTGATGTCGCCGATCGCCCGCAGCGCCTTGGTGCCGCGGTCTCGGCGCTTGGGGTAGACGAAGAGCTCGTCGGTGTCGTCGACAAAACGCGTATGCGTCTGGCCGCGCTGGAAGACCGGATGGCGGATGACGTTTTGCAAAAACGGCATATTCGTTTTGACGCCGCGCACACGGAACTCGGCCAGACTTCGGCCCAGCCGGTTGGTGGCGTCTTCGAGGTCGCGGCCGTGGGCCGAGACCTTGACCAGCAGGCTGTCGTAATAGGGCAGCACCTCGGTGTTGGTGCCGCCGATGCCCGCGTCGAGTCGGATGCCAAAACCCGCCGCCGAGCGGTAGGTGATGATCCGCCCGGTGTCGGGCATGAAGTCGTTCTCGGGGTCTTCGGTCGTGATGCGGCACTGGACGGCCTGGCCGTTGAGCTGGACGTCGTCCTGGCCGCTGATGTCGATCTCCGGGTCGTCGAGCTCGTGGCCCTCGGCGACTCGGATCATCGCCTTGATGAGGTCGCGGCCGGTGACCATCTCGGTGACGGTATGCTCGACCTGAATGCGGGTATTGACCTCGATGAAGTAGATATGGGTCTCGCCGTCTCGCTCCTCGACCAGGAACTCGGCGGTGCCCGCGCTCGAATAGCCGACGGTGTCGGCCAGCTTCAGCGCGTAGTCGTACAGCTTTTGGCGCACGTCCTCGTCCAAATTGGGCGCCGGGGCGAGCTCGACGATCTTTTGGAGGCGCCGCTGGATGGAGCAGTCGCGCTCGAAGAGGTGGACGCGCTGGCCGTGCTGGTCGCCCAGAAGTTGCACCTCGATGTGGCGCGGCTTGTCGATATAGCGCTCGATGAAGACTTCCGGGCTGCCAAAGGCCGCCTTCGCCTCGCTGCGCGCCCCTTTGAACGCCTCGACGAGCTGGGAGGCGTCCTCGACCACGCGCATGCCGCGTCCGCCGCCGCCGTGGGCGGCTTTGACGAGCAGCGGAAAGCCGACCTCGTCGGCGAAGGCTTGGGCTTCGTCGAGCGTGTCGACGGCGTCCTCGGTGCCCGGAACCACCGGCACACCGGCTCGGCGGGCGACCTTTTTAGCCGAGACCTTGTCGCCCAGCTCCCGCATGACCTGGGGCGGCGGGCCGATCCACACCAATCCGGCGTCGATGACCTTCTGGGCAAACTCGGCGTTTTCGCTCAGGAATCCGTAGCCGGGGTGGATGGCGTCGACGCCTTTTTCGAGCGCCAACTCGATGATCGCCTCCCCGTCGAGGTAGGCCGCCACCGGCTCGCCTTTTTGGCCGACCAGATAGGCACGGTCGGCCTTGTAGCGGTGGATCGCCAGGCGATCCTCCCAGCTATAAATGGCAGTCGTCGCGATCCCCAGCTCCGTGCAGGCGCGGAAGATTCGGATGGCGATCTCGCCGCGATTGGCGCAGAGGATATTCTCAATTTTTTTGGGCATGTCTCGGGTCTACCACGAAAGACCGGAAGAAAAGCCGCCGCCACTTTCTTGCACGCGACGATACCGCTCGAAGGCCAGCTCGGCCTGGTCGGGCTCGTAGCCGATCTTCTCGGCCAGCTCGGTGACCCCTTCGCGGGCGTCCTCGTCGAGCTCGCCGGTCTCGGCAAAACGGCGCACCATATACTGCTCGATGAAGTATTTCTGAGCAGCTTCCAGAAGCTCCGCGGCGCGGTGCTCCTCGAGGTTGAGGCCCTTGGCGTAAAACTCCAGCCGGTCGCTCTCCTCGAGATCGAATTTATGATCGGCCAGTGCCACGGCGGCGGCGAGCATAAACAGCGTCTCGCGGGTGGCACCGGAGGTGGTGCGGCGCAGGTCGTTTTGGGTGACCCGGGTGCGCGCGGTGCTCGGCCCCTGGACGACCTTGTCTCGGTCGACGAAGTCGAGCAGCACTTCCTGCTCGTCGCGGTCGATCTTGCCGTCGGCGGAGGCGACCTCGAGTGCCATTTGGGTGAGCACTTCGCGGTCGGCCTTGGTCTCCAGCGGGGCGAGCTTGAGCTGGCGTTGCAGCTCGCTTCCCAGCCCGCGTGCCTCGTGGACGATGACCCATTGATCGCTGGTCGGGTCCCAGGCAAATCGGTGCATGACCTGCTCGAAGGCCCTGAACAGCGCATCCTCGCGCTCCTCGTCAGTCAGCTCGTCGAGCGACTGCTTTTTGGGCTTGTCCGAAGCTTCGGCCTCCTCCTTGGCATCATCGAGCTTCGAGTCGATGGCGGTCGTGGTCCCCAACACCGTCGCATTATACCCCAGGATATCGCGGGCCAACCCATTGGCTGAGCGTATCAGGCTGAAGTAAAACGGCTCCTCGGGGCTGGTTTCAGCTCCGGCCGTCGGTTGGTTGGACGATTCGACCGCAACCACTGCGGGGACAGACTCGCCGTCATCGGGCGCCTCGAAGTTAACGAAGAAAAGCCCGTCTTCGACGCGCATGTCTCTGGCCAGCGATTCGATTGATTCGATACTTCCAAGATCAGCCATGGAACTCTCTGAGGGTTACTCCGGGCTCGCGAACAAAACCTATCTTTAAAACCACCGCTGGGCCGACTGCGCAGCTTGATGCGCACAGGCTCCTGGCGATGAATTGGACGAAATCATGAGCACGACTTACCAAACATCCAAGAAAATACGACATCATACGCCTAAAACACAAGCGTCGCCGCTCAATCCTGCCTCTCGCCTTACGCGAGATGTTCGTCGATGTAGGCGATCAATCGTCTCAAAAACCTCACCTCGTCTGTGGTGCCCGATTGTCTCTCCGAGCGCACATGCCATGCATAGGTGGTCGCCGACAAGAATGCCAGCGCCACCTCATCTCCGATATGCGCGAGCGCATATCGCGCAGCCGGATGATCGTCGGCGTCGATGCGGAGTTCATCCAGTGCTGCGTCGGCTAAGAGCTGCGGTTCGTCTCTGCATACCTTGGCTATCTGCGCGCGCAGCCGATCGCCCACCAGCTCGGCCGGCGAGGGCTCGGGCTGCGAGGGTTCGGCCTCTGAGTCGAGCGCTGTGTCCGTTTCCGTTTCCGTTTCCGGCTCCGGCTCCGGTTCGTCCTTGTGAGTCGGTGAGCTGGAACTCGACGATAGGGATTGCTTTTGTTGCAAGCTCTCGAAGCTCTGTCTGCGTGCTTCGGGCTCCTTATTGGTCTTCTTCGGTGTGGGGCGTGTGGGTCGGTCGCGCAGTCTGTCGAGCGTGTCGCTGAGTTTGTCCTCGAGCAAGAGCGTTCTCGGGTCGCGAAGATAGCCACCAAAGAGCCGCTCGAGCAGATCGAGGTCACGCTCGTCAGCGCATACGATCGGTGCCTCGATACCCATCTGAGCGGCTGCAACACCGATGGTCTTCTTCTCGAATGCCTCGACAAGATTGATATGGTCGTGGGTCGCGATGGCGTCACGGAGCTCGCCGATGCTCACCTTCCCCCGAGTCGCGGTCTCGAAGAGCGGCCGCTCCACAAGCGCCCCCAGCGGCAACAGGCACGCGTCGATGTCGGCGAGGGTGGCGCGATCTTGCTCTCCGGCTTCTTCCAGCCGCGCCGGCACGCCCCACGGGCTGTCGGGGGTTGCGTCGAGGTGATCCCGCAGCCACTTGACCCGTTTGATCGTCGGGACTTGGAGCTCTTCGAGCAGCGAGCCGTGCAGTCGACCGCCCAAAAAGCTGTGCAAATACGTCTTCAATTCGTCATCGCCGATCACAGCATGGTGTTCGGCAACGAAATCCGGAAGAGCAGCAACCAGCTTGGCGACCAGCTCGAGATACTCGTCATCGGGCTCCACGGCGTCGAAGGCATCATTCGCGGCCAGTTCACCCGAAAACCACACCGCGAGACCGCGCGGGGAGAGCCCGAAGGCATCGAATCTGTGCAGCAAGCGTCCCTCTTTGACGAAGACGATCTGTGGATCGCGGTGACCGTCGGTCGTCAATCCGATCATGGCGCGCATCGACCGCGTCTCGAAGTGCTGCTGGTACGGATAATGAATTTCGGCCGGGGCGTCGGCGGCGGGCCGGTTCTTCCATAGGTGGATATTTAGCTGTCGCTCTTGCGTAGCAGTATATGCCCGATTCAGATCGACCAGCCGCGCGCCGAGGAGTTGTTCGAGGAACTCCGGCGCCTGCTCCTCAAAATAGAGAATTGGCCCGCTGTGGCCGAGGTCGACGTAATCCTCGATGCGACTGCTTACCCAGCCGACGGCTTCGTCTAGGGTCTGCAGTTCCGCAATTGCATACCAATGCTCCTCGATATCCGCGGCGGGCCACATCGGGATCTGGTAGAGCTTGTCGACGAGCTTAGGCAGCGCCTCGAGCAGATTGCCCGCCCGACGAACTCGCTGGGTCAGAGCGACGCTGCGATCGTCGAATTTGTCAGCGATAGGCGAGAATTGGGCGCAGATGTGGCGAAACCAGGCGCGATGAGTCGACCACTGTTCGGCGGGCATCTTGTCGATATAGTCGAAAATCAGCGTAAACAGCGCGCCGGCCATAATCGTTTGCGCGAAGTCATGCCAGGCCGCGTCGGCCACGAAGGCGCTCTGACTCAGATTTTTGGTCAGCCGAGAGGACTCGATGACTCCACGAGCCGGCGCCCAAGACGCCTCCACGCGGTGCTCGGTCACTCGCACGCCATTTTGTAGAATGACGACGCGCACCTCGTCGACGCCGCTTTGACCGCTCGAGGGGACGAGGCCGACGACCCCGCGCTCGTGCTTCGTCTCGATGGGAATCTCGTGGACCGTCTCTACCGGCAATCCATAGCCGAAGCTGATGCGCTCGCCGTCCAGCGTGATCTCTTTGGGCGAGTGGGCGCAATAGTCTCGCAGGGCGGTCTTCTCGGCCAGGTCGCCGCCGAGATTGCGAAAGAAGTCGACCAGGTGCGAGGCGCGAAACTTCTCGCGAAGATAGATCCGCGCTTGTCTTGGCTCATCCGAGTCTGGTTCTTCCGGGGCGTCGAACTCACGGATCTCCTCGCCGTCGTCGATCACCTCGAACTGAGTGGTACGGCCGTCTCGGGTGAACTCCATTCGGACCACCGACGGCTCCATCGCCTGCGCGGCGCTCAGACCGATCGCCAGGTGACGCAGCGCGCGGGTCTTGTGATCCAGGTTCTCCGAGAAGGGCGCGTCATATAGTTGCTCGAACTCCTCGGCGCCGAGTGGCTCGCCGTCGAAACGCATCTCCATCTCGTCGGCGTCGATGGCGATGTCGATGCTATTCGCCCCCAAGAGATGCGCCGCCTGCACGAATTCGAGCACGTAGTGGTGCGGGTCCTTGAGCCGGAATTTTTGCAGCTTCTCGCGCGCCTTCTCCCGGTCGAGCCGGAACTCACCGCGGCCGGCCAGTGCCCCCTCGGTGCGCAGCGCGTCGATGGAGTTAGTGGGGCTCACGGCGTACCTCCGTCTTGTTGGCGCTGTGCTTCTTCACGCTGGTCGATGGCGAGGCCGACCAGCCGGCGGTCGAGCTCGTCGGTCGATCCCTCGCCGAGCAGCAGTTTGACGAGCGCAAAGGCCGCCCACTCCGGCTCGCGGCGGGCGATGCGTAGCAGCTTTCGTACGTGCTCGTCGCCGCTGTTGAAGACGATATCATGCGCCTGGGCGAGGTGGTCTCGGGTGCACGCGGGCAGCTTGTCGGCGGGCGTGACCTCGAAGCGGTCGTCGAGCAGCACCCCGACACGCCCGGCGCAGGCGCCCGTGGCGTCGAAGGCCTTGAAGCCGATCCACTCGGGGCGGCCGCCGAGCTCTCCAACGAGCAGGTCGACCTGCTCGACGAGCGCTTCGGCGCCCTCAGCTTCGGCGCCGTCAGCTCCGTCGCCAACAGTGGGTGCCCGGACGGCGTCCCCGGCGAAGACATAACGCGAATTGGCCCACTCCGGCAGATAATCCGATGAGCGCCGGACCCACTTGCGAAGCACCGTGCCCTCGCCGATGCGCAGGATCAGGTGCTCGTCGCCGAGCCGGTCGGTCAGCGCCGAGGCGCGCCGGGCGCAGAGAAGCTCGCCTTTTTTGCCGCGCCGCTCGCACTCGCGCAGGCTGACCGGCTGGCCGTCGACGGTCGCAATGAACTCGCGCTTATGCCAGCCGCGGCGCATATGGCCGTCGGCCTCGATCCAGCGGACCAGCAGCTCGCAGAGCCCCTCGTATTCGGCGCGCCTTTGGGGGCGTGCGGCGGTCTCCTCGATGCGGTCGGCCAGCTTTTCGGGGAGCCTTTCGGTGGCCAGCTCCTCGAGCAGCTCCCAGGTTTTGTGGAAGTTCTTATCCTCCAAGATCTGGTCGCGCGTCAGCGTATGCTCGAGATAACGCGAGTCGATCTTGAAGGTGACGTACGGCCAGGGGCTCTCGTCGCCCTCTTTGAGCGTCAGCCCGCGGTTGTAGTAGCCAAACGGCGCCTCGAAATCCTCCACGAAACCCATGACCAGCCGCGTGCCCTCTTCCTCGTGGACGAGCTTACACGGCGAGTCGACGTCGAAGGGTTCACCGAGCTCTTTGCCCTGGAAGTAGATCGGCACGGGCACATGCTTGCACCACTGGAGGATGACGCGCCTGGCGCGGCCGACAAACGCGCGAAATTTGGCGCGCGACGTGTTCTTGAAGATGCGCACCTTGGTGCCCTCGACGGGGCGATCGAGCGAATAGAGTTCATAAGATCTGTCAGCGTCGAAGAGCACCCGCCAGCTCTCGCCGGTGCGCCCGGTGTCCACGCAGACCGCCTCGGGCTCGACGGCGAAGACCGAGACGAAACCGATGCCGAATTTGCCGATCTTGGTGTAGTCGTCGTCCTTGGCCGAGCTGAACAGCCGGGTCAGCTGCCCCTCGATGATCTCGCGGTTCATCCCCTCGCCGAAGTCATCGACCGTGATGACCATCGTGCCCTCACGCTTATCGCTCTCCGGATCGGCCTGGAACTCCATGGACACCTCGACCTCGCCCGAACCGGCGTCGATGGCGTTTTGGATCAGCTCCCGGAAAAACGACAGCGGGTCGCTGAACTGGTGGACCAGGTCGTCGAGGATGGTTTGTTTTTGGACGGAGCTCGGAGTGTGCATGAGTTTAGAATGCGAAGCTCAATGAAAGCCCAACATCGCCCGGTCCGGTGCCGATCATTGGTGTAGACACGCCGGTGGTGTCCCGGGCGGGTCCGGCCGCGTTCTTTGAAGAGGAGCCATTATTGTGAGCGTGGCTGACCTCGTTGCCGATCGCGCTGCCGATAAACGTGAGCGGGAGCATGATAAAGACGGCCTCTTCGTCGGCCAAGCTCGCCGTGGCCGCCAACGTATATGCACCGAGGGCGCCCAGATACGTGCCGGCGAGGCTACCCTCGCCGTCGGGCAGGCGAGCTCCGGCATAATAACCGAGCGGGACCGCCAGACTCGCGCCGAAGAGAATCCCGTAAGCGCTGCTTGGTCCAGCCTGAGGGCCAGTTGTGACTCCTCCGGCGATGCCTCCCACCATCCCTCCGCCGACGGCGGCGAGCATGCCAATCAACCCGCCGGTGAAGATCCGTCCGACCGCCATCACGGGCTCGGGAAGTCGGTCCTCGGATTGCTGAGGCGGCTCGACGGCCACACCTTGGTCGGATTGCGCTTTGTCCGACTCATTTTGATTCAACTCCGCCTGATCAGATTCATTAGGCGCTTCTTCCTCGCTGCTGCTCGATTCCGGAGGCGGTGGCGGTGGCGGAGGAGCCTCTGGTTCGCCGGCGCTGGCAGGAAGGGAGACGAAGATCGCCGCTAAAAGCACGAGGCTAATCAGCAGGCGTCGTGCGCAGGCGTCGAGGCGGGGATATTTGGGCATAGGTGATACAGCAGAAAGTTAGATAGTGAGAGAGTGAGAAAGTGAGATCACTCCGGGCCGCTCGAGAGCAGTTGTAGTTTCTTACTCTCTCACTCTCTCACTCTCTTACTCTCACTTCAAAGCGCCTGAAGGCGCTCCGATGCTTTTTCCAGCGTCTCCCAATCCTTCGCATAGCAAAACCGCGTCAGCGACTCGCCTACGTCGGATTGATAAAACGCACTCCCCGGCACGCTCGCCACGCCCGTCTCTTTTAGAATGTGCATCGCGGCGTCTCTGGCCGTATCGCAGCCAAGGCCGGAGACGTCGGCGAGCACATAATAGGCGCCTTCGGGCACATACGGGGTCAGGCCGGCCTCGGTGAGCGCGGCGCAGAACATGTCGCGCTTTTTCTCGTAGTCGGCGGCCATCTCGTCATAATAGCTCGGGTCGAGCCGGGCCATCCCGGCGGCGACGCCGTGCTGGAGCGGGGTGGCAGCGCATACATAAAAGAGATCGTTGACCAGCCCGATGGCCTCGCTCAGATGCGGGGGCGCGACCGCATAGCCCAGCCGCCAGCCGGTGATCGAGAACGTCTTCGAGAACCCCGAGATGGTCACCGTGCGCTCGTACATCCCCGGCAGGCTCGCCAGGCTGACGTGCTCGCGGCCGTCGTAGAGGATATATTCGTAGATCTCGTCGGTGATCGCGATGAGGTCGTGCTTCTGGCAAAACCACGCGATCACGTTGAGCTCCTCTCGCGAGAAGACCTTGCCCGACGGGTTGGTCGGCGTATTCACCACGATTGCGCGCGTGTCTTTGGTGAGCGCGGCTTCCAGAGCCTCGACCGACACCTCCCAGGAGGGCGGCTCGAGGGTCACGAAATTTGGTTTGACCCCGCCCACCCGCATCGTGTTGGTGTGGTAGCCGTAATACGGCTCGAATACCATGATCTCGTCACCGGGATTGAATAGGCCCTGAATGGTACAGGCGAGCGCGCCGGTCGCGCCGATGGTCACCACGATGTCGTTTTGGGCGTCGACCTGCTCGATCTTGTTATAGGTGCGCAGCTTCTCGCCGAGCGCCTCCCGAAGCTCGCCGATGCCCTGATAAGCGCTATAAACGCTCTTGTCGCCGAGCACCGCCTTGGACGCCTCCTCGAGAATCTCCGGCGGCGTCGGCAAATCACAGATCCCCTGGCCGAGGTTGATGCCGTCCACCAGGTTGCACTCGTGCGTCATACGACGAATATCGGACTGCTTCAGAAAATCGACTCTTTGGCTGCGCACGGCTGACCTCGCGAGATGGCGTGGGTGATGAGGTCGTTTTATCGCACTCGGGAGGCTCGAACAACGCGTGTCTTTGAGGTGAACGTGAACGTGCACGTGCACGTGAACCGCTTTACCCCCTGCACATTAGGTCATTCGAACAAAAACGGATCGAATCGGGCTAAAGTGCTCGACCGAAAAAGCCTCGAGATATTGAGCGTTCTGCTGGTTTAACTACGGTTCACGTGCACGTGCACGTGCACGTTCACGGGGTGATGCACCGGGGGTGGTTGCTCGGACGCCTACTCGAGATCGATCATATTTGTGAGCATCGACGCGATGCGGGTCAGGAGCCACTTGCCACGCTCATGCTCATTTGGCTTGAGCAGATGGCGCGCGTCTAATGCGTCATAGATGGCTGCAGACTCGAGTGCCGAACCGCGCGAAATGGCATAGAAGCCGCCCTTATCCTTCGGGCGTAGCTTACCTGCGCCTTCTGCAATATTCAGCATGATCGATGTCGACGCTCGATTGAGCTGGTCCTTGAGATTGCCATGTCCACGAGGGAGCCGCTCGAGAATCTCGGACGTGAGGACGAAGAATTGTAGCGCGACTTTGTACACATCTAATTTTTCATGACTGAGCATTTTTGCCTCTGCGAAGTGAGTTCGGAATCTCCAAGAGACCTCGCCCTATTGGTGATGCCTCACTATGGTTTTCGGCAAAACCCCTCACTTCGTTGCGTGCTTATTTTTGTTTCCCTGCAAAATCCTTGTTTGACGCCGTTGTAGTGGGGGGGTCGCAAGCCCCAGTTCTGTTTGGGCTGGACCCCGTGAACGTGAACGTGCACGTGCACGTGAACCGCTTTACCCCCTGCACATTAGGTCATTCGAACAAAAACGGATCGAATCGGGCTAAAGTGCTCGACCGAAAAAGCCTCGAGATATTGAGCGTTCTGCTGGTTTAACTACGGTTCACGTTCACGTGCACGTGCAGGTTCACGGGTTCTAGTTCCCAAATTTCAGCTATACACCCCCTTCTACTTTTATTACGCGACCGCATAAGACCCCAAAACCCGCAGCATCGGCGCAATCTCCTCGAGATGCCGCAGCGCATTTTGCGCGCGCTCCTCATTCACACTGCCCGCAAAGTCCAAATAGAATAGGTATTTGAATCTGCGGCCTCGCAGCGGGCGGCTCTCGAGCTTGGTCAGATCGATATCTCGGAGCGCGAAAACCGACAGGGCCTTGAACAACACACTCGGCTGGTCTTTGAGCGAGAAGACGATCGAGGTCTTCATCGGGCGGTCTTCGGGCGTTGCTTCAGTGGCGGCCGGCTCGCGCGCGAGGATCAAAAAGCGGGTGAAATTCTCCGGGTCGTCCTCGATGCCCTGGGCGAGCATCTGGAGGTTGTAGACCTCGGCGGCGCGCTGGCTGGCGATGGCCGCGGAGTGCTCGAGGCCCTCTTGGCGCACGAGCTTGGCGCTGCCGGCGGTGTCGTAGGTCGCCCGCGTGGTCACGCCCAGATCGCGCAAGTAGTGCTCGCATTGCGACAGCGCCTGCGGGTGGCTCAAGACCTCGTCGATGTCGTCCATGCTCACGCCCTCGAGGGCCAGCAGGTTGTGGCGCACCCGGAAGATGTGTTCGCCGACGATGTGGACGTCGTGTCGAAGCATCAGGTCGTAGTTTCGGTGGATGCTGCCGGCCAGGGAGTTCTCGATAGGGAGCACTGCGCGGTCGGCGCGTCCGCTTGTGAGGGCCTCGAATACTGACTCGAAGCTCTCGCAGGGCACCGGCTCGATCTTCGCTCCGAGGGCCTCGACGGCCGCGCCTTCGGAGTATGCTCCCATCTCTCCTTGGTAGGCGACCTGAAGAAGTTTATCCTCGGAAGTGCGGCTGTTGGAATGTTTGGCCATTGGTGAGCCCTTTATGATGCAGAATCGCGTGGGGTGCCCAGCCGCGACCGTGTTAGCCTTTAGGGCGACGGTCTGCTAGCAATAGCCAATCGGCAGTCACCGAACCTGCGAAGCATACAAACCTTAATCTCCGCTGCAACCCAAAGTGTTCGTCCGGAGCATAGCATCCGTCGAACTTGATTTCCCAAGCAGTACCCGAGACTCCCATGATCATCGTATTGAAGCCCGGAACCACCGTCGAGCAGACCGGCGAGGTCATCTCGCGTATCGAGGCCAAAGACCTCAAGCCCGTCGTCCTCGAGGGCACGCAGCGCAACGTGATCGCCGTCATCGGCGACGAGCGCATGCTCGAGCAGGTCAACTTCGAGAGCCACCCCTACGTCGAGAGCGCCAAGCCGGTGTTGAGCCGCTACAAGCTCGTCAGTCGCGAGGTCCGAGACGCCGACACCGTCGTCGACGTCGCCGGCGTGCCCGTCGGCGGCGACAACTTCACGGTTATCGCAGGTCCGTGCTCGATCGAGAGCCTCGAGCAGATGCGCACCACCGGCCAGGCCGTCAAAGACGCCGGCGCCACGATCCTTCGCGGCGGCGCATTCAAGCCGCGCACCAGCCCGTATAGCTTCCAGGGACTCGGCATCGAAGGGCTCGATATCTTCGACGAGGTCTGCACCGAGATGAGCATGCCCGGCTTCACCGAGGTCATGGAGGTCAAAGACCTCGACCCGGTCCAGGAGCGCGGCTTTGGCTTTCAGGTCGGCGCGCGCAATATGAAGAACTCGCGCCTTTTGACCGCCATCGGCAAGCGCGACAACCCCGTGTTGCTCAAGCGCGGCATGTCGGCGACCATCGAGCAACTCCTGCTGGCCGCCGAGTATATCGTCGCCGAGGGCAACAGCCGGGTCATCTTGTGTGAGCGGGGCATCACGACCTTCGAGACCGCCACCCGAAATACCCTCGACCTCAATGCGGTCGCGGTGCTCAAGGAGAAGACCCACCTTCCGGTCATCGTCGACCCGTCTCACGGCACCGGCGTGCGAAGCTACGTCAAGCCCTTGTCGCTCGCCGCAGCCGCCGTCGGCGCCGACGGCATCATCGTCGAGGTGCACAACAAGCCCGAAGATGCCCTGAGCGACGGCCAGCAGTCGCTGTATCCCGAGCAGTTCACCGAGCTGATGGGCGCACTTCGTCCCGTCGTCGAGGCGGTAGGCCGGACATTGGCATGAGCGAACCCGAGACGCCCAATATGCAGACTCAGACCGAGCACTCACCGCTGATCGCACGCGCCGAGAGCTTCCAGGCTCTCGAGCTGCCCGACGACGCGGTCGTCATCATCGACCGCGCGCTGCCACAGGCGTGGCTCGACACCTTCGACGACCCCATCGTCGTCGACGCCGGCGAGTCTCTCAAGCGCCTCGCCTCCATCGAGGCGCTCGCCGCGAAGGTGCTCGAGCGCCGCTCGACGCGCCCGCTGACGATCGTCGGCGTCGGGGGCGGCTCGGTCGGCGACGCGGTCGGCTTCTTGGCCAGCACGCTGTGGCGCGGCGTCGATCTGTGGCACGTGCCGACCACGCTTCTGGCGATGGTCGACTCGGCTCACGGCGGCAAGACCGCGGTGAACCTGGGCGAAGCCAAAAACCAGCTCGGCACGTTCTACCCGGCCAAGCGAGTCGTCCTGGTCGACCAAGCGCTCGCCACGCTGCCGCTCGAGCAGCGCCGCGACGGACTCGCCGAGCTCGTCAAAGGTCTGTGGCTCGGCGACGAGGACGCGCTCGACCTGCTCGAGGCCGACGGAGGCGTCGACCAACTCGCCGCGGCCCCCTTCGAGGAGATCGCCGAGCGCACCATGGCGCTCTTGGAGCGCGCCATCGACGTCAAGCTCGACATCGTCGACCGGGATCTCTTCGAGACCAAGGAGATCCGCACGTTTTTGAACCTCGGCCACACCGTCGCGCACACCCTGGAGCTGCACACCGGCGTCTCTCACGGCCAAGCTGTCTGCTGGGGGCTTCTGTCAGCGAGCTTTTTGTGCGATTTGCCGCGCCAGCTTCGTCGCCTGCGGTGCCACGTCTACGCGCTTCTGACCCCGTCGCAGCCGGTGGTCTCCTTCGAAGACCGCGACCTATTTTGCGCGGGCATCGAGCGCGACAAAAAGCGCATCGACGGCCAACTTCGCTCGGTCTTGCTCGACGGTCCCGCCGAGCCCTACGTCACTCGTGAGGTCTCGGCCGACGACTGGTTCGTCGCCTTTCGCCAGGCGGTCGAGTGGTTCGAGCACACGCCTGCGAAGGTCGAGCGCCGCCGCGCCCGAGCAGCCACGCTCGACATCGCGGCGAGCAAGTCCGAGATGAACCGCGCGCTGGTCATCGCACATCTTCGCGAGGGTCAAACGAGCATCGACGGACACAGCCAAGCAGATGACGTCGCCTGGCTGGAGTCGTGTCTTCAGACGCTCGCACGCGCCGACGGGCCTGCCGAGATCTATGCAGGCGAGGGCGGCACGACCTTTCGCTTTCTGCTCGCCGTCTGCGCCACGCGCCCCGACGAGACGCTGCTTTTGGCCGCGCCACGACTCCTCGAGCGCCCCCACGACGCGCTCATCGACGCGCTCCGAGACGCCGGCGCGACCATCGAGCCGGTCGAACTCGAGGAAGGTTCGGGTTTCAGGATTCGAGGTTGGTCGAGTTGGCCCGATCGCTTCGCGGTCTCGGCCGCGCTGTCATCTCAATATGCCACTGCGCTCGCGCTGCTGTCGGCCGCGGGACACGCCTTCGAGCTCGTCCTCGCCGACGGCGGCGAGGTCGCCAGCCGGCCCTACTTCGACATGACCCTCGAGCTGCTCGAGAGCGCCGGCGTCGAGGTCACCCGAAACGGCGACACGCTGCGATTTTCGCCGACGGCCGCGCTCGACCAACCGGCGAGCATCACCGCCGAGACCGACGCGAGCAGCGCCGCGGTCTGGGCGTTCGCACGTCTGGTCGGCGTCGAGGCCGGCGTCGAAAAACCGCCCACCTCGAATCGCCAGCCCGACGCGCGCGCCGGCGCCATCGCCCGACAGCTCGCCGATGCACACGCCGACGGCACCGAGCGCGTCGAGGTCGACCTGGCACAATCGCCCGACCTCGCGCCGGTGCTCGCCGCCGTCGCCTCCCAGATCGACCCGGCCGTCGAGATCGTCGGCGCCGCGCACCTACGCCACAAGGAATCCGACCGCATCGGCGACCTCGCCGAAGCGCTCGCCCAGGTCGGCGTGACCATCGAGCCCAGAGACGACGGCATGCGCATCCCGGCCGGAGTGCAGACGCCCCGCGACGGCGCGTCTTGGCCGACCTTTGGCGATCACCGCCTGGCGATGGCGGGGCTGCTGTTGACTGCAGGTGGCGTGTCGCTACAGATCGAGGCGCCGATGGTGGTGGCGAAGTCGTATCCGAATTTTTGGCATGATGCGCGGCGGTTGGGATGGTCGGTGGGTTGAGCCCCCTTCATGCGGCTTGACCGTGCTCCGCCTCGCTACGCTTCGGCACCTCCCCCACCCGGGGAGGGGACCTAAGCCTCAACGACCCATGCCGGTACTCGAGGCCCTACGTCCCCTCCCCGAGTGGGGGAGGTGGCGGCGAAGCGAAGCGCAGCCGTCGGAGGGGGCCTCAAATAGCAGCCAATACTTATAAATATCACCATGCTAAAAAACATCTACATCATCGGCCACCGCGGCACCGGCAAATCGACCACCGCGCGCCTAGCCGCCCGAATACTGGCCGACAAGTCACTCGAACTCGACCTCGAACTCGACCACGTCGACCTCGACGACGTCATCGAAGCCGGCGAAGACCAGACCTGCGCCGAGATCATCGCCGACAGCGAACCCCGCTTTCGCGATCTCGAGCGCCAATACCTCGCCGAAGTCACCTCAGAACATACCGACAAGCCCCGCATTATCGCGCTCGGCGGCGGCTTTCACCCGGTGCCCGACGACGGCGCGGTCATCTGGCTGTACCGCGATGGCTGGCAAGATGTCGCCCGGTCGGCGCGCGCCCAGCTTCGCCCCGACACCGACTTCGCCGCCGAGGTCGACTGGATGATCTCCGAGCGC
Organism: uncultured Bradymonadales bacterium; assembly: GCA_964386725.1. Taxonomy (GTDB): domain Bacteria; phylum Myxococcota_A; class Bradymonadia; order Bradymonadales; family Bradymonadaceae; genus CAYLTX01. The sequence goes on from CAYLTX010000049.1 coordinate 29,005, forward strand.
GAGCCGCGCTGGGAAGACGCTGCGCATCTTCGCATCGACGTGCCCCGCGGCCGCGGCCCCGAGCGCACCGCGCACGAGCTGGCGACCGCCATTGGATGGCTCCTCGAGCTCGACGAGTCGGCGCTGGCCAAACGAACCTGGGTCGTCCCGGCAGGCCCGGAACAATTCGAGCGCGCCGCCCGCGACGCCGAGCTCTTCGGCCTGGCCGGCGTTGAAGTCCGAAGCGACTTGATGGCCGCCGAAGACGCCGACGAGTTGTCCGTCGACGTACTCGCCAGCCTGCGGACATCGGACCCCGAGTGGCTCGCCAATTTCGAGGACGCCGCGGCGCTCGACATCGACGTCTCGTTGCTCGATGAGGTCCTCGAGGCCGGCGTGCTCGCTCGGATGAGCCCGCGCCCGCTCTTGTTGTCGTGGCATCCGTCCGAAAGCGCCGCCCAATCGGACGACCGTTGGGACGACCGCCTCGTCGTCGACGCGATGACGGTGGCGGAACATCATCCCGAGTGGGCCGACGACGTCGTCTTGAAATACGCGCCGACGCTCACCGACTACGCCGATCTGCGCGATCACTTCGATGCGGTTCGGCAGTTGCGCGACGAGGCATTCGACGTCACATTCTTGCCCCAGGGCGCGCAATTCGCCTGGTGTCGCCCGCCGTTGGCCGTCGAGAACGCGACCAATTACGTCCCGGTCGGGCTCGGCCCGCACAGACGCCGACACACCGACAATCCGGTCAAAACACCGCTCGATCTGCAGGGCTGGCTGCCGCATCTGGCCGGGCCCCATCTCGTCGGAAATCAGCCCACCGGCTTCGAGGCGCTCGTCGGCGACCCGGTCGAGTCGAGCCAGGGCGACGTGTGGCACCGACGCGCTTCTCGAGAAGAAGGTCGAAACACGTCGTATTTGAAGATTCCATTCGGACGAGGGCAGTCGACTGACCAGCTCGAATTCCTGCTCGACTGCGCCGCCGACCTCGGCGTTTGCGGCTTGTCGATCACCTCTCCCCTCAAGCGCACGATCCTCGAGCCCGACGGCGTCGTAAACCCCGAAGATCTGTCAGCGGCCAACACGCTGCGGCGCGTCTACGGCACCTGGGAAGCCACCGACACCGACGAATTCGGCATGCGGGCCACCCTCGAGGCCGCCAAAGAGCAGGGCGTCGCGCCCGGAAGTGTCGCGATCATCGGCCGCGGCGGCGTCTCACCGGCGGTGCTGCGCGCGATCGACGAGTCCGACTGGGAGCTCGTCCACCACGCCAGCGGCCGCAAAGGCTGGACAGCCGAGGCGCCCGAGGAAGTGCAGATGGTCGTGAACGCGGCCGGCGACTCAGACACGGCTTATACAGATGCGCCAGATTGTGAAGTATGGGTGGATCTGCATTATTCGGGCGTGCGACCGGCACCAGCAGGCGCAAAGTTACACCTCATCGGAGACACATTCTTCGATGCCCAGGCCCGCGCGCAACGGGCATATTGGTACTCGTGAACGTGCACGTGCACGTGCACGTGAACGTGAACCGCCGTACCCCCTGCACAAGAGTTCACTCACGCAGCAAACCTCGAATCGATCACAAAAGCTCAACCAGAGAAAAACAGCCTTTTTCGAACACACTGCAGTTTAACTACCGTTCACGTTCACGTGCACGTTCACGTTCACGGGGGGTGTGGCGGGTGATTGGAGACTCGTTATGCAACGCAACACATTCGGAAATTTGCTTCGTTTGACCACCTTCGGCGAGTCCCACGGCCCGGCGCTGGGCGCCATTATCGACGGCGTGCCTGCAGGCATCGAGCTGTCGCCCCAGGACTTGGTCCCACAGCTCGCCCGTCGGCGGCCCGGCCAGTCGAAGATCACCACGGCGCGCGATGAAAAAGACGCCCCGGACATCCTCAGCGGCGTCTTCGAGGGCAAAACGCTGGGCACGCCCATCTGCGTGGTCATCTACAATAAGAACCAGCGAAGCCGCGATTATGACCCGAAATTCTTTCGCGCCGGCCACGCCGATCGCACCTGGGAAGAGAAGTTCGGCCACCGCGATTATCGCGGCGGCGGGCGCTCCTCGGGTCGCGAGACGGCCGCGCGGGTCATCGGTGGCGGCGTCGCCGAGCGTATCCTGCCCGAAGATCTGTCCATCGTCGGCTTTACGCGCCAAATTGGCGAGCATCGCGCCGAGGACGTCCCCGACGATCTCGACCGCGAGCGCGTCGACCAGTCGACCACGCGCTGCCCCGACTTGGAGGTCGCCCAGCGCATCGAAGACGAGCTCCTCGCCTGTAAAGAGCAGGGAGATTCGCGCGGCGGCGTCGTCGAGCTGTGGATCGACGGGCTGCCCATCGGCCTGGGCGAGCCGGTCTTCCGAAAGCTCAAGAACACCCTGGCCAACGCCATGATGAGCGTCGGCGCGGTCGTCGGTGTCACCCTCGGCGACGCAGCCGAGGACTGCACCAAATCGGGCTTCGACTTCCACGCCGGCAAGAGCGGCTACGGCCCCGAATGCGGCGTCAGCCCCTCGGCCAACGGCATCCAGGGCGGCATCTCCAACGGCAAGCGCATCCGCCTGCTCGTGTACTTCAAGCCGGCGAGCACCGTCGGCGAGATGTCCAAAAAGGGCCGCCACGATCCCTGCATCGTCCCGCGCGCCATCCCGGTGCTCGAGTCGATGGCGGCGCTGGTCATGGCCGACCACTTCCTCGAGTTCCAGCTCAACCGCGCTCGAGATCTCGACCGCTGGTCATAGGTAAGAGCTTAAGCGACCCCATCGGCTTGCGCCGCTGGTGAAGGAGCCTGATAGCTAGCTGCCAAGCTTATTCACCCGCCGGACAACCCGGCGGGGGTCGCCTTAGCCGTTCGAGTTTTCGGGGCGTGTGGCCAAGAAGGCGCGGCCCTGCTCCATGATCTCGACGAAGCGATCTTCGTCGCCCTCGGCGACGGCTTCTTGTAGGTGGCCGACCGACGCGCCGAGCGCATCCAGCAGCTCCTGGGCGTAGGGGTTGAGGGCTTGAATCTCGAAATAGAGGTGGGGGTTTTCGCGCAGCACCTCGCCGGCCACGCCGACCTGGCGGGCAAATGTGGTGCTCGATACCTCGTCGAGGTGCTCGGCGCCGGGGCCGCGTGTGGCCAGAGTGTCGCCGAAGACGATGTTGAGCGCGTGGGACAGGCCCAGCACGAACGCCATCGCGCGGTCGTGTTGCTCGAGTTCCATCTCGACCAGGCTCGCCATCGTGTCGTCGAATAATGAGCGCGCGACATCGAGCGCGTCGGCATCACCGAGATCGATGAAGACGACATGGGAGCCGCTCAACAACTCGGTGGACGGGCCGAACATCGGGTGAACCGACGTCGCCGAGACGCCCGCGTCGGTCAGCGCTTCGAGGCCGGCGCGCACCGGCTCTTTGATCGAGCTGATGTCGAGCACAACCCCCGGCGGCCGGCGCTCGGCGATCTGTAGGAGGAGCTCGTTGGTGGTGCGAATCGGGGCGGCGACCACGATCATATAGAACGGATCGAGGTCGAGTTCCGTCCAGTCGGTGACGCTCTCGAAGCCTTCAGCCTCGTCCGATGCATCGGCCGCCGGATCGGCGACGGTGACCTCGTAGCCCTGAGCGTCGAGAAAATCGACGAACCAACGCCCCATCCGACCGGCGCCGCCGATGACGAGCACGGCGCGCCCATTGCCGCCGCCTCGACGCGTCAGCCGGTCACGCTCCTGGACGGTCAGCGAAGCCTGAATGAGCCGGCGGAACAAACCGGCGGCGACGTCCGGATCGACCCCGAGCTGGTCGGCCAGAGACCGCGCTCGCTCGATGACGACCTTCTCACGGCTAAAATCGCGCGTGCCGCGGCCCATCTGCTGCTTGACCTCGCCGATCTGCTCGACGAGCTCCTGGCGCTCTCGCACCAGGCGCAGAAATTGGGCATCGAGGTCGTTGAGCTTCTCGCGCAATTCGTCGAGTTTATTCATAGTTTAAGATCGCGACAGATATGCGGACAGCAGATCGACCGTCGCGCGCAGGTCGCCCTTGTGGATCGTCTCGGTGACCGTGTGGATGTAGCGCGTCGGGATGCTCAGCGTGAGCACGCGCGCGCCGCTTCGGGCTCGCTGCAGCGCGGCGGCGTCGGTGCCGCCCATCGGCAAGATCTCGAATTGGTGCGGGATCTCGTTGGCCTCGGCCAACTCGATGAACTCGTCGACGAGCTCTTTATTGCTCACCGTATAGGAGTCCAGGATCTTGATGGCCACGCCCTCGCCCAGGTTGGTGATCTCGTGCTCGTCGGGCACCCCGGGGGTGTCGACGGCCAGCGTGGTGTCGATGGCGATGCCCACGTCCGGGTCGATATCGTAGCTCGAGGTGATCGCGCCGCGAATGCCGATCTCTTCCTGGACGGTGAAGACGACGTAGACGTCGTTGGCGGGCTTGGTGTCGGCCAGCCGCTCGAGCAGGCGCACGCCCACCCAGCAGGCCACCCTATTGTCCAGGCATTTGCCGCTGGCAAGCTCGCCCATCTCGACGAAATCCTGCACGAGCGTGACCGGATCGCCGGTGCGCACGCGACCGTCGAGCTCCTCTTTGGACAGGCCGGTATCCACGAAGAATTCGTGCATCTCCGGGATCTTCTTGCGCTCCTCGGCGTCCGAGATGTGGATCGGCTTTCCGCCCGGATTTAGGTTGCCGATGATCTCCTCGCCGTCGCGCGTCTGAATGCGCACGCGTCGAGCGAAGAGGTTGCGGTTGTCGAAGCCGCCCAGATGCTGCAGGCGAATAAAGCCGTCGTCGTCGACCTTGCGCACATAAAAGGCGATCTCGTCCATATGACAGGCGAGCATCACCTTCTTGGGAGCGTCGACCTCGCCGGAGGGTTTGACCCGGCAGATCAGGTTGCCCAGCGCGTCGACACGCACCTCGTCGGCCAGCTCACTGATCTGGCTCTGGATGAATTCGCGCACTTTTTCTTCGCGGCCCGGCGCGCCGGGTAATTCGGAGAGGGTCTTGAGAAGGTTCATTTACTGCTCCCAGGTTATAGTGATTCTAAGCTGGGTTTGTCATAGCTCAAATGCGCGGCGGATGTCGAGGCGGAGTGATTATGGGTTGCTGTGGAACCCCCGCGGCGGCCTACGCCGCCGCGCCCCCCGCTGGCCGCGGGGGGCTGTTATTCTGCCACAACAACCCGGGCGGGTGATTGGGCGGTATAATTCTCCCCTTTTAGGGGAGGTGCCGAGCATAGCGAGGCGGAGGGGTTTCTCGGGCACCCGCCAACCTCAATACCGACCCCGCGCCCGCTCCTTACTCGGCAAAACCTCCACACAAGTCGTCCACCACCCGGTCAACACAGTCTCCACAAACTCCTCGGGAAGCCCCTCCGCGCGCATTTCCCTCGCCAACCGCTCGTGATTGTAGGCGACCTCCTGGAGCGAGACCTCCAGCCGGTCGTCGAAGACGTCGACCATCGCGTAATCGACGGTGGTCTTGCCGTTATTGGCCGGCCGGCCGATGGCGCCGACGTTGACGACCTGGCGGCCGTCGTCGAGGCGGCGCTGCCAGGGGATGCCGGTGTGAGTCACGAAGAGCACGTCGGCGCCGGCCTCGTCGAGCAGGTACTTCAGGAAGCTGTCCGGGGAGGTCGACTCCCATAGGAATTCGTTGGTCTTCCTGGGCGAGCCGTGGGCCATGAGCACGTCGCGGCCGGCCCACTCGCGCTTGAATTTGGCGGGCAGATCGCGCAGCCAGTCTTTGTTGTCCGGAGAGGTGTTCTCGAAGGTGTATTCGTAGCTGATCTCGGCGAAGTGGTTGTCGCGCGGGTCCTCGTAGCCGCAGGCGCAGTCGTCGAGGCGATTGCCGATGGAGTGGTCGTAATTGCCCTGCATGACATGCAGGTCGTCGACGTCGCGCAGCAGCGGAAAGACCCGGTCCGGGTGCGGCCCGAAGCCGCCCATATCGCCCAGGCAATAGATCTGGTCGGCGCCCTTTTTTCGGGCGTCGGCGAGGGTCGCGTCGAGGCTGAGGTAGTTGTTGTAGACGCCGCCGAAGATGGCGATTTTTTGGTTGGGCATGGCTTTTTGTCTTTTTGAAGTCGTTGGGTTTGCGGGGCACCCCTCCGCCTCGCTATGCTCGGCACCTCCCCATGGCGGCTGAACGCCGCATAGGGAGGAACTCCCCGCACGATCGCGCAATGATCGATTGTTGCTTCAGAAAGCAACCAGTGCGCGATCACGCGGAAGGTTCCTCCCCAGGTCGAAGACCCTGGGGAGGTGCCGGAGCGAAGCGGAGGCGGAGGGGTACCTCAACAAGCAAAAATCTACATCAACACCTAAGTCGAACAACTAACCCCCTCCACATGACACGTATAACAAGCCTGATGCCTGAGCTCGATATCCTGCAGCCCATCGGCCAACTCATCGCCCATCCGCGCATCCTCATACTCGATCAGAATCGGACACGGAAACACGCCCTCAGAGGTGACCATCCGGCAGCTCGAGCATTGCAGGGCGTCGGCCTCGTCGGGCAGCAGGTCGCCCTCGACCAGCCGCTCCCAATCCTCGTAGCCACCGCCACGGCGCTCCTCGCGGCCGATCTTGAACGGGGCGAGGAATTTGAGGCGGGGCTGGTCGATGCCGCGTGAGCGCACGAAGTCGTAGAAGTGGCGCCGGCCTTCCTCGCCGCCGCTGCCGGCATGACAAGTCGTGACCGTGATCACCGGGTTGAGGCCGGCTTTGTGAAGCCGCTCGATGCTGGCGATGATCTTCTCGAAGCTGCCTCGCCCGCGTAGCGCGTCGTTTTCCGACTTGGTCGTCCCGTCGAGCGAGACGCGCAGATCGAAGCTATAGCGCGACTCGCGGAAGGTCTCGGCCAGCCAATCGGCCATCTCCTGGTCGATGAGGATGCCGTTGGTGAGCACCGTCAACGGCCCATGCTCGAGCGTCAACTCGATCATCTCGCGAATCTCCGGGTGCAAAAACGGCTCGCCGCCGGTGAAATAATAGTCCCGAACCCCCTCTTTGGCCCCGGCCTCGACCGCCCGACGCACCTGCTCGAGCTCCATCAGATCGTGGCTGTCGTTTTTGGGCCCGCACGAGATAAAACAATGCAGACACGCCAGGTTGCACAACGTGCCGGTGACCTGCAGCCACAGCGTGTCGAGGTGGTCCATCTCGAGCGTCGGCGGCGGCAACTCGGCGCGCTGCAGGGCGTTTTTTTCGAGGTAGTCGTAATTTAATTCCATCGTGGCTACTTCGTATCGGTGTCGCTTGTCGTGGTGCGATGCTTCACGGATTAAGACGTACGGGGTGGAGAGATCGTTTCAAATTGGTGTTTTTGCTAGGACGGGGCCCCCCCACCGCCTCTCGCTGTACAACGCTCGAGGCACCTCCCCCCGGGGGGAGGGTTGTTCGCCGCAATAAGTTACCATGTTGCTTTACGCAAAAGCATCCCTCCCCCATGGGGGAGGTGGCTTGCGCGTTTTACAGCGCAAGACGGTGGGGGGACCTCAAGAACCAGCCCAGCCGCAATGCGCGCCACAATTTCTTTGCCCCATCACCCACTCGAGTGTATGCTTTAAATAGCTCACTCTGCTGCAAACAACCTATCTTGCCCGAGATAGCACGGATGCGACTCTTGGACTGCGACATGAAGAAGTTTTCCTTATCGTTCAAATGCTTACGTCGAGCCACGGCCGGCGCTTCGGTATTGTTCATCATGATGCTGGTCGCCTCGGTAAGCGCGGCCGAGCCGGCGGCGGAGACCGCCGATGCCGATGGCGAGGTGCCCATTCCGCGCAGCGTGCCGGCCGGTGATGGTGTCGCTGAAGAGGGCGTCGTTGAAGATGAGGTCCGCGAAGAGGGCGTCGCAAAAGATGAGGTCCGCGAAGAGGGCGTCGCCGAAGATGAGGTCGCCGAAGAGGGCGTCGCCGAGGATGAGGTGGACGCCGAGCCCACCGACGTCGAGCCCAGCCAGGACGCCGGGGTGCAAACGCATGCCGAGCGCGGCGGCGAGCAGCCGGCTGAGGCCGACGCCGATCGTGCGGACGCGGCCGGGGCGGCCGAGCCTGGTGTGGCAGGGCCGTCGGTCGACGATCAGGTCCGCGAACTCACCGATGAGCTCGGCGACAGCGCGGCCGGAGTCGCGGCCTCGCTGGCCGAGCACGACGACAAGCCGGTCGAGCTGGCCAAGGCCGAGCAGGCGCCCGTCGAGGCGAAAACGCGACGAATCACACGCCGCACCGGACGCTTGGACAAGCTGCGCGAGGCGATCGACCTCGACGAGATTCGCCGCAAGGCCACTGATCTGCTGACCGCGGGTAGCCGCGAGCGCCTGGTGCTCTCGCCGCATGTCGACGATCCGCGCTGGTTCGAGGCGATGTCGCTCCTGAAAGACGACGAGTGCGACGACGCCCTCGAGCTCGCCAGCGAGGTCGTGGGCCCACCCGAGATGAATGAGGACGGATCGCCGGCGGTGCGCTATGCGCTGGCGCGCATCCAAATGTGCAGCAGCGAGCATAAAGAGGCCGGTGAAAAGACTCTCCGGAAGATCGCCAAAGAGGAAGACGGCGCCGTCGCGGTGCTCGCAAAGCGTCGATTGGGCAACTCCAACGCAGGCACATCCGGCGACGAGGGGATCGATCTCGGCGACCGCCTCGCCGCCGCCAAGCGGCGCGCGAAGGCCGGCGACGTCGACGAGGCGCTGCGGGATCTGGACACGCTGCATGACGAGCTCGGCCGCGGCTGGAACAAATACCGGGCCCGCTCGGCTCAGGTCGAGATCCTCGAGGGCGCCGGACGCTTCAAAGAGGCCGCCCGCAAGATGCTGGGCATCTACCGCATCACCCGCGACTGGAATATCGGAGACAGCGTCGAGGAGCGCCTCGAGAGGCTCCAAAAGCGTGCCGGCGTCGAGTTGCTGACCTTCGGCGAGCGCGTCGACCGCATGCGCGACCTCATCGCGCGCGGCCGTTATAGTCAGGCGCGTCAGGTCTCCATCGACAACGCCAAGCGCCGCGGGGTCAAAGGCGACGAGCTCACCGGCTGGGGGCTTTTCCGCCGCGCACTGCAGACCGAGCGCCAGCGCGACCGCGAGAAGGCCGCCGAGCTCTTCGAGCGAGCCGAAAAGCTCGTCGAGGACGAGCATATGCGCCCGCGCATCTATTTTGGATGGGCCCGAGCGCTGCGTCGCCTCGACCGCGACGAGGAGGCCATCGCGCTATACGAGCGGCTATGCCGCGAATATGCGCGTCACCATCTGTGCGACGACTCGCTCTTCGAGGCCGGCCGCTTGAATCAATATCTGGACCGCCACGACAAGGCGCGCGAGAAATTCGAGCTCGTCGTCGGGCTGTTCCCGCATAGCGACAAGGTACCCGAGGCGCTGTGGCGAGGCGCGTTCAGCGCCTATCTGATGGAGGATTACGAGGCCGCACAGGGCCCGCTCGAGCACCTGATCGCCTACCACGGCGATCTCAAAGACGCCTCCGAGCTGACCATGGGGCTGAAGGCTCAATATTGGTTGGGCACCTCGAAGCTCAAAGCGGGTGAGCGCGACGCCGGGCTAAAGCAGCTCCAAAAGACCATCTCCAACGGCCCGCTGACCTGGTACGGCCGTCTGGCCGCCGCGCGCATGGAGGAGGCCGGCGGTACGCCGCGGGTCAATATCCCGCGCTCGACGCTCTCCGCCAGCGAATTCAAGACGCTGAGCACGCTGATGGTCCCGCGCGACGACCGGCTCGAGGTCGCCGCCGAATATTGCCGGCTGGGGCTGTGGTCCGACGCCATCGACGAGCTGCGCCGGCAGACCTCCACCTATCCGGTCCCCGAGCGCGCCCCCCAGATGCTCGCCGCGGCCTATCTGGCCGACGGCCAGGCCAATTGGGCGCATTGGATCATGAAGAAGCATATCGACCCGACCGGCCCCGGCTACCACAACCTGCACGACTGGGGCATGGCCTTCCCGGTCAACTATATGGAGCTGTCCCACGAATTCGGCGAGAAGTCCGGCGTCTCGCCATTTTTGGTCCAGGCGATCATCCGCCAGGAGAGCGGCTTTCGGCCCAACGTCAGCAGCTACGCCGGGGCCATGGGCCTGATGCAATTGATGCCCGGCACCGCCCGCTACACCCAACGCCAATTCATGGAGGAGGGCGGGGGCTTGAGCCGCGCCCAGATCCTCGACCCCGAGACCAACGTCGCCCTGGGCAGCAAATATATCCGCATCCACACCGCCTTCGCCGCCGACCGCATCCCGCTGGCCCTGGCCGGCTACAACGCCGGCCCCGCCCCGCTCGAGTCCTGGTTCGAGCGCTACGGCGACCGCGAGATCGACGCCTGGGTCGAGTCCATCACCTACCGCGAAGCCCGCGGCTACGTGCGCAAGGTCTTCACCAGCTACATCACCTACGCCGCCCTGTACGGCGACGGCCAGCTGCCCGACATCGCGCTGAATATGCCCGAGAAATTGCGCACCTGGGGCGACGTGCCCGAGGTCGACAAGGTCGAAGAGGGTGAGCCGGTGGGATGGTTGCGTTGAGGATGTTTTAGCTAGGATGAGGACCCCCGCGGCGGCCTACGCCGCCGCGCCCCCCACGCGATGCCCACTCGATCCGAATCAGCGATCACGGCAGGGGGGGGAGCGTCGAGAGCGGG